>JANOAM010000422.1:0-14358 GCA_031411215.1 Betaproteobacteria bacterium | reverse complement strand
GCCGGGCTGGTGGTCTGGATGGCGCCGGCGCCGCCGTCTGCCGCCACCATCGCAGCCGCCGGCAAGCCAGCCACTTTTGCCGAAGCAAAGGCCGTCATTGACCAGCGCTGCGCCATGTGCCACAACGCCCAGGTCAACCAGAAGGGCGTGATGCTGCACACGCCCGAGCTGATCCAGCAGAACGCCCAGGCCCTGTACCAGCAGGCCGTGGTGCTGAAGCTGATGCCGATGAACAACGCCACGCAGATCACCGACGAAGAACGCGCGCTCATCAAGCGCTGGTTCGAAGCCGGCGCCAAACCCTGAGGAGCAGCGTGATGACGTCGCCTGAAGTCCACCCCGTCGACGAACGCCTGCCCACCCCGCGCCTGGCCGCGCTGGGCCTGCAGCATGTGCTGGTGATGTACGCCGGCGCGGTGGCCGTCCCGCTCATCATCGGCCGCGCACTGAAGCTGAGCCCGGAACAGGTGGCCTTGCTGATCAGCGCCGACCTGTTCTGTTGCGGCCTGGTGACGCTGATCCAGAGCCTGGGCTTCGGCCGCTACTTCGGCATCCGCCTGCCGGTGATGATGGGTGTCACCTTCGCCGCCGTGGGCCCGCTGGTGGCCATGGCCGGCCAGGGCGGGCCTGACGCAGCGCGGGCCATCTTCGGCGCCATCATCGGCGCGGGTGTGCTCAGCATCTTCATCGCGCCGCTGATGAGCCGGCTGCTGCGCTTCTTCCCGCCGGTGGTCACCGGCACCATCATCACCATCATCGGCATCAGCCTCATGCGCGTGGGCATAGGCTGGGCCATGGGCGGCCCTGCACCGCTGGCGCAGAGCGTGGACCTGCCCAAGCTGGCCGCCATGGTGGACAGCGCACGCGCAGCAGCCACCGCCGCGTCCATGCCACTGGCCAAACTCCCGGGGCCTGTGCCCATGCTGGACAACCCGGTCTACGGCGCGCTGGACAACATGGCCGTGGCCGGCTTCGTGCTGCTGGTGATCCTGCTGATCTCGCGTTATGCCAAGGGCTTCGTCGCCAACATCTCGGTGCTGCTGGGCATCGTCGCCGGCTGCGTGGTGGCTGCGGGCATGGGCAAGATGGGTTTTGACAAGGTGGCCAAGGCCAGCTGGTTTGACATCGTCACGCCCTTCGCCTTCGGTATGCCTATCTTCGACCCCGTGATGATCCTGACCATGACGCTGGTGATGATCGTCGTGATGATCGAATCCACCGGCATGTTCCTGGCGCTGTCCGACATCACCGGCAAGCCCATCAACGCCACCGAGCTGTCCGCGGGCCTGCGCACCGACGGCCTGGGCACCGTCATCGGCGGCATCTTCAACACCTTCCCCTACACCAGCTTTTCGCAGAACGTGGGCCTGGTGGGCGTGACGGGCGTGAAGAGCCGCTGGGTGTGCGTGGCGGCGGGCCTGATCATGGTCGTGCTGGGCCTGTTGCCCAAGATGGCCGCGCTGGTGGAATCGGTGCCGCAGTTTGTGCTGGGCGGCGCGGGGCTGGTGATGTTCGGCATGGTGGCCGCCACCGGCATCCGCATCCTGGCCAACGTGGACTTCAAGGCCTCACGCAACAACCTCTACATCGTCGCCATCTCCATAGGCGCCGGCATGATCCCGCTGGTGGCGCCGCGCTGGAGTCAGCAGATGGCACACGCGCTGCACCCGCTGCTGGAAAGCGGCATCCTGCTGACAGCAGTCAGCGCGGTTGCGTTGAACCTGTACTTCAACGGCAGCCGCGGGGATGCGCGTGAGGCCGTCGAGGCGGCCAAGGCGGCTGAGGCGCATTGAGTTCCCTCGCTGTGGTGTAACGACGGTGCGGCCTGGCTGTCCGCGGGCAGCGCCGTGGGGTCACCGTCGTGGGATCACAATGCGCGCCCGTGGACCTCAACGCTCCCCCACCGGATGACGCCCAGCTGCAGCGGGCGTTGGTCGAGCTGATCGCCCAAGCCGAACAGGCGCAACTCGAATTCAGGCGCCAAGCCATCGAGCAACTCTACGAGCTGGCCTACAAGGTGGGCTCCAAGGCGGCGCCCGCAATCCCCACCCTGCTTGGTGGCCTGGCAGACCCGGACCCGAAGATCGGCGAAAGCGCCTTGTGGGCGCTGAACTACTGCGCCCCCGACAGCATCCAGCCACTCATGGCCTGTTTGTCGCATCCAGCGGCCTTCGTCCGGGAGCGGGCTGCGCACGCCCTGGGCAATGTGGGTGACGAGGCACGGGCCGCGGCTCCGAGCCTGCAGGAACTGCTCCGCGACCCCGATCAGGCCGTTCGGCGGCGCGGGGCTTGGGCCTTGGGCCTTCTGCATGACTCACGGCCGGAGACGATCGCCTTGCTGGCCCGCATGGTCAGTCACGGCACCCCTGAAGATGGCAGTGCTGCGCTGCACGCCCTGGGCAACATCGGCAAGCGTGCGCAAGATCCACCTGCCCTCGCGCCCTATCGAACCTTGATCCTGGCTGCACTCGACAGTGCCGACAAGGAGGTGCGCCGATGCGCCCTCTACGCTGCCGAATCAACCGGGCTCGATGCGCAGACCTGCGCGGAATTGATGGTGTCCGTGGTGCAGCGTGACGCGTCAAGTGAAGTGCGTTCAGCCGCACTGTCGATGCTGAAGACCCTGGCGCCCATGGTCCAGCTCGACGCCGCCGTTGCAATCCTGACCTCGCGGCTTGCGGAGCCCCCAACGGAGGCCGCCTCGGTTTGTGCGGTTCTGGGTTCCATGCGACCGGTTCCAACGACGGCCATCCCGTCGCTGCGGGCAGCTTTGGACCGGGATGAACTGGTCCTGCCCGCCGCAGCGGCCTTGTGGCGCATCGAGGGCCGGCCCGAATCCATCCTTCCCGCCCTCCAACGGGCCTTCGACGACAACGGCGAAGGTGTCTGCGACCTGCTGTGCGAGTTGGGCCCCGCAGCCTTGCCGCTGGTCCCCGACCTGCTCAGGGCACTGAGCGAAGACAACTGGGACCTGCAGTGGGCCGCGGCCGACGCCTTGTGCGCGATCGCGTCTTCGGACCCCGTGGTCCTGGCCCCATTGCTCGACGCGCTGGCCCACCCCAGCCCCATCGTGCGATCCGCGTCAGCCCGAGCGCTTGCGGCTGCCGGTGCAGGGGCCGTTGACGCGCTGCGCGCGCTGGTGGCCGATGCGGCGGACCCCCGCGCAGCATGGGCTGCCTACGCATTGGGGGAGATGGGTTCTGCCGCGGCGCAAGCGCTGCCGGAGCTGCGCGAGGGGATGCGTGAAGAAGAGACGCCCTTGGCCGCTTGTTGTGCCATCGCGGTAGCGCTGATTGCAACCGATGCCGGCGCGGTGCCCTACCTGGTGGCCGCTTTGCAAAGCGAAGATGCGCGCTCGCCACGCCATGCAGCAGCAGCGGCCTTGGGCCAGCTCGGTCCTGCGGCCTCTGACGCCGTGGGCGCGCTTGAAGGACTGCTTGACGACCAGGACTCGGCGCTTGCGGAGGCCGCCCTGGAGGCCCTGGCCGCGATCCAGGGCCTGTCGCACTAGGCAGGCCATATCCATTCGTGGGCCAAACGCCACGCGCCACCGCCCACCCATCCCCAAGGAGACAAACCATGAAGACCTACTCCATCGCCACCATCCCCGGTGACGGCATCGGCAAGGAAGTCGTGCCCGCTGGCCAGCAGGTGCTGGAAGCGCTGGCCAAGACCAGCAGCAGCTTCAGCTTCACGTTCGAGAACTTCGACTGGGGCGGCGACTACTACCGCCAGCACGGCGTCATGATGCCGGCCGACGGCCTGGACGCGCTGCGCCACAAGGACGCCATCCTCTTCGGCAGCGCGGGTGACCCGCACATCCCCGACCACATCACGCTGTGGGGCCTGCGCCTGAAGATCTGCCAGGGCTTCGACCAGTACGCCAATGTGCGGCCCACACGCATCCTGCCCGGCATTGACGGCCCGCTGAAGCGCTGCGGCCCTGGCGACCTGAACTGGGTCATCGTGCGTGAAAACTCTGAAGGCGAATACGCCGGCGTCGGCGGCCGCGTGCACCAGGGCCACCCGATTGAAGCCGCCACCGATGTGTCCTTGATGACCCGCGCCGGTGTCGAACGCATCATGCGTTTTGCCTTCAAGCTGGCGCAGAGCCGCCCCCGCAAGCTGCTGACCGTCATCACCAAGAGCAACGCGCAGCGCCATGCCATGGTGATGTGGGACGAGATCGCGCTGCAGGTGTCCAAGGAGTTCCCGGACGTGACCTGGGACAAGGAACTGGTGGACGCGTCAACCGCCCGCATGATCAACCGGCCCGCATCTCTGGACACGCTGGTTGCCACCAACCTGCACGCCGACATCCTGAGCGACCTGGCCGCTGCGCTGGCCGGCAGCCTGGGCATCGCACCCACCGGCAACATCGACCCGGAACGCCGCTACCCGAGCATGTTCGAGCCCATCCACGGCTCGGCCTTCGACATCATGGGCAAGGGCCTGGCCAACCCGGTGGGCACCTTCTGGTCGGTGGTGATGATGCTGGAACACCTGGGTGAGTTCGACGCCGCCAGGCAGGTCATGAGCGCCATTGAGCAGGTCACCGCCAACCCGCAGCTGCACACCCGCGACCTGGGCGGCCAGGCGAGCACGGCGCAGGTCACGCAGGCGGTGTGTGAACTGCTGGCCGCCAACACGCTGCGGGGAAATGAACGCCAGTTGCCGTCCTGATCAGAGCTTCCAGGTCCGGCGCGCGGCCTAAGCTTGGATCCGAGGCCCGGTGTGCCAAGCGCCGGAATTCACTGCCCGATCGTTCAGGGTGACGGGCCGCCTGTCCGAGCGCCCTGAACGCATCCATCCAACGAGGCAAGCATGATTCAACTGCTGGTCGTAGACGACGAACCGTCTGTGCTTTCGGCGCTGCGGCGGGAACTTCGCAGCCACTTCGCTGGCGAACTGAACATCGAGACTTGCTCCGACCCTGCACGGGCCCTGACGCTGGTTCGGTCCAGGCACTTCGACATCGTCATGTCCGACCTGCGCATGCCAGAGATCGACGGCCTGTCGTTCCTGGGCCTTGTGTCCGCGATCTCGCCTGCGAGCTTGCGCATCGTGTTGACGGGCTCCGCCGACTTCGCGACTGCACAGCGTGCCATCAATGATGCCGGCGTCTTTCGCTACCTGACGAAACCATGGACAGAGGCCGATCTGCGAAGCCACCTGACCGCCGCCATCCACAGTTGCCGGTCATCCAACGCGGCTGCGGCTGTTGTGGTGCTGGATGCACAGACGGTGGAACGCCGCCGCCTTGAGGCGATGGAGCCCGGCATCACGGCTGTCGAATGGGGCCCCGACGGCGAGGTCTTGATGCCGCCGTTGAACGCATAGCTTCAGGTCGGCCCGGCTGGAACGCCAGCCGCCCCCCCGCCACCAACCTGCCTGCCCACATGGACCCCTTCGAACTGCAACGTGCCCAGTTGCCGGCCACCCTGGCCGCGGAGAACCGTGCGCCGGCGCCGGACGCTTCGCAGTCGCGCGACCTGATGGACCAGGCGCAGAGCGGCCTGTTTGTCATCGGCGCCGACGGGACCATCCGCTATGCCAACGCGGCCGTGGTGGCGCTGCTGGGCTGGCCTGCGGACCATCTGGTCGGACTGCCCCATACCGAACTCATGACGCCCGAGTTCCGCACACACGCCGAGTCGGCCTTCCGCCGCCGCCTGGCCGGGCAGGCCGGGCGCCCGGGCGACGTGCGCTGCCGGCGCCAAAACGGCAGCACGATGGACACCCGGGTACTGGCGCGCAAGGTCAGCTTCGAAGGCGCCCCTGCCGTGCTGGTGACGCTGCACGACATCAGCGAACTCAAGGACGCACTGCGCCGAGCCGAGTGGAGCGCCAGCATGCTGACGCGGACCGAGGCGCTTTGCCGCGCCGGGTCTTTCGAAATGGCCTGGCCTTCCGGGTCGCTGCGGCTGTCCGCCGGGCTGGTAGGACTGCTGGCACTTCGTGAAGACGCCTCACGCGAGGCCACCATCGACAACCTGCCCTGGGTGCCTGAAGAAGAGCGCGCCTACGTGGCCGGCATATGGCGCCACGCTGTCGTCGGTGAAGCCTTCGAGTTTCAGCACCGTGTTGACACGGCCGCCGGACAACGCCTGGTGGTGCTGCACCGCGGCCTGTTGGGCAGCGACAACCGCGGCGTGGCCCTGCTGCAGGACATCACCGCCCAGGTGGAGGCTGCGCGACGCATCCAGGAACTGGCCACGCACCACGAAGTGACCGGCCTGCCCAACCGGGCCTGGCTGCTGGACCAGCTGGACGCCGCCATCCACGCCGCACGTTGGGAGTCGCGCGGGTTCGCGCTGCTGGCCAGAGACCTGCCCCGCATCGCCGAGATCAAGGCCAGCATGGGGTTCGGTGCCGGTGACGCCTTGTGCATGGCGCTGGCGGCCCGCCTGCGCGAACAAGTGAGTGGCAGCGACACCGTGGCCCAACTGGGCGACACCGAATTCGCGGTCGTGTTCGAGCATGGCGTGGGCGAAGACCCGCAGGCCGTGCGCGCCCGTGCACTGCTGCTGCAGCAGGCGCTGCAGGCGCCAGTGCGCCTGGGCACCACCGACGTGCACGCGCAGTGCCTGGTCGGCATCGCCACCTTCCCGGGCGAAGCCGATCAACCCGAACGCCTGCTGGAAAACGCGCAGACCGCGCGCCTGGACGTGATCGGCGGCCAGGGCGTGGCCTTCTTCAGGCCCGAGTCCACCTCACGGGCCCAGCGCGCCATGGTCATCGAGTCGGCACTGTGGCAGGCCCTGAAACGCGACGAATTCGAACTTCACTACCAGCCGCAGTTGGACCTGCAGAACGGCCGCATCTGTGGCTCCGAGGCCCTGCTGCGTTGGCATTCACCCGAACTGGGTTCGGTGTCGCCCGCCGAGTTCATCCCGGTGGCCGAACGCTGCGGCCTCATTGGCAGCATCGGCGACTGGGTGCTGACGCAGGCCTGCCAGCAGGTCGCTGCCTGGCGCAAACAAGGCCTGCCGGTCGTGCGCGTGAACGTCAACCTGGCCGCGACACAACTGCAACGGCCCGACCTGGCCCAGCAGATCGAACGGCTGATGCTGCAGACCGGCGCAGAGCCGGCCTGGCTGGGCATCGAGTTGACCGAGAGCATGGTGATGACCGACGTCGAGAGCGCCGCCACCGTCCTGCAAGCCATCAAGTCCACGGGCGTGCAAATCTCGCTGGACGACTTCGGCACCGGTTTTTCCAGCCTCAGCTACCTGTCTCGTCTGCCGCTGGACGTGGTCAAGGTTGACCGGTCCTTCGTGCGCGACGTGACGGCCGCGCCGCAGGACGTGTCGGTCACACGCGCCATCATCAACATGACCCATGGCCTGCAGATGCGGGCGCTGGCCGAAGGCGTGGAAACCGACGGCCAGCTCAGTCTGCTGGTAGCCGCCGGCTGCGACGAGGTGCAGGGCTTCTGGTTCAGCCCGCCGGTGCCGGCACCGGAATTCGCAGCCATGGTGCGGGCCGGCAAGTGTCTGCCGGACCGTTACGTGCGCCGCCCCGGCGGCCAACGCCAGCGCACGCTGCTGCTGGTGGACGACGAGGAGAACATCCTGTCGGCGCTGAAGCGCCTGTTCCGACGCGACGGCTACCGCATCCTCATCGCAAACAGTGCAGCCGACGGCCTGCAGCGCCTGGCCGAAGAAGAAGTCGACGTCATCGTCTCCGACCAGCGCATGCCCGGCATGACGGGCGTGGAGTTCCTGCATCGCGCCAAGGCGCTCTATCCGGACACGCTGCGCATGGTGCTGTCGGGCTACACCGAACTGCAGTCCATCATCGACGCCATCAACGAAGGTGCCATCTACAAGTTCCTGACCAAACCCTGGGATGACGAGCGTTTGCGCGGCCACGTGGCCGAGGCCTTTCGGCAGAAGGAGCTGGCCGACGAGAACCGGCGCCTGGCGCGCAAGGTGGACAGCGCCAACGCCGACCTGGCGGCCCTGAACGAGCGGCTTGAACGCACCCTGACCGAGCAACGTGAGCAGGCCGATCTGCTGGCGACCAGTGCGGGCAGCATGCGCGACGTCTTTGACGAACTGCCGATGGCCGTGCTGGCCACCGATGCCGACGGCACGCTGGCCTTCATCAACCGCGAGGCCGAACGCCTGCTGCCGCAGTTGGCCGGCAACCTGGGCGGCCCGGCGGGCGACTGCCTGCCTGCCGCCTTGCTGACGTCCGAGTTGCCCACATCGCCCGACGGCCATGTCACCGTGCAAGTCACGCTGGCCGATCTGGACTTTGCCGTGATGTCGCGTGTGCTGCCCGGTGTTGGCCCTGCCCGCGGGCGCTTGATGCTGTTCCTGCCCAGCGGGCCCAGGACCTGAACTCCATGAACAGCCCACTGGCATCCCTGCCCACCCAGACCCCTCTGCCTGGCGCCGCTGTCGCGCCAGAGTTGGTGGCCGCCCTGCCGCCGCGTGTCGAACACCTGTTCCGTGTCACGCGGCAGGCCGGCCGCATGCACCCGCTGCAGCACTTGCTGCAACGCCACCGCGAGCAGGACACGGCCTCGCCACGCGGCCCGGAGCCCGTGGTGCCGGTCTTTGCCGACCGGCCCGTGCCACCAAACCAGCCCGCCGACCGCATCGACGGCGAGCAGGTGCGTCAACGTGTGCGTGAACTGCCGCCACTGCCCAAGGCGGCCCTGGACGCGCTGGCGGCCTTGCGTGACGATGAGACCAGCAGCCAGCATTGCGCCGACCTGATAGGCCGCGACCAGGCCCTGGTGGCGCGCACCCTCAGGCTGGCCAATTCCGCCTTCTACGGCGTGCCGGGCCGCGTCGGCACGACACGCGACGCGGTGCATCTGCTCGGCCGCCGCACCTTGGGCTCCGTGATCACGGTGGCTACGCTGTCGCAGCAATTCTCGGGTCAGGCCTGCCCTGGATTTTCCTTCGCCGGCTTCTGGCGCCACGCCATGGCCGCGGCCCTGGCTTCACGCTCCGTGGCGCGCTGCCTGCAGGCCCCCGACGAGACCGCCTTCACCACGGGGCTGCTGCACGACGTAGGCCGCCTGGCCCTGGCCGCGTACTTTCCTTTGCAGATGGCGGCGGCGATCCGCGCGCAAAGGGACGAAGGCCAGGCGAAGGTCGAGGCGGAAAACGCGACGCTGGGCACAGACCACGTGGAGGTGGGTGCCCAGATCGCCACCCACTGGAACTTTCCCGCCGAAGTCAGCCAGGCCATTGCTGGCCACCACACGCCCCGGGCCGGCCCCGGCGGCAGCGCCAGCTTGGCCGACACCGTGCACGTGGCAGATGCCATCGCCCATGCGCTGGATCTGGCCGGCGACGCTGACGAGCTGGTGCCCGAACTGGACCGCGGCGCCTGGAACCGCGTGGCCCTGCCCACGTCCGCTGTGCTGACGATCTTCAGGGACACCGAGGCGGGCGTGGCCGAGTTGTGCCGGGTCATGGACCTGTAGGACCTGCAGGTCCCGTCAACACCTGGATGCACCAAGGAACCTTTCGCCATGAACACCAGCCCCGACACCTGCGGCCACTGCCCCCATCTGCAAGAACTGGGTGAACTGGTCATCGCCAATGAAAAGCTGACCGGGCTGAACCAGCAACTCCGCTTTGCGCAAGACCAGTTGGTGCAGTCCGAGAAGCTGGCCTCCATCGGGCAACTGGCGGCCGGCGTGGCTCACGAAATCAACAACCCTGTCGGTTATGTGTTCAGCAACATTGGCACCCTGCAGCGCTACCTGGACGACCTGTTCAGGATGCTCGCCGCCTACGAGGACGCCGACGCCCTGCTGGTCGGCACACCGGCGGCGACGCGCATCGCGGCCCTGAAGGCCGACATTGAGCTGGACTACCTGAAGGAAGACGTGCCCCAGCTGATGGCCGAGTCCTGCGAAGGCAT
The DNA here is from genome assembly GCA_031411215.1 of Betaproteobacteria bacterium. Lineage (GTDB taxonomy): Bacteria > Pseudomonadota > Gammaproteobacteria > Burkholderiales > Burkholderiaceae_C > Rubrivivax. Next base: position 4,467 of record JANOAM010000422.1, on the reverse strand, counting down.
CACGCGGGTGCGCAAGATCGTGCAGGACCTGAAGGACTTCTCTCACGTTGACGCGCGGCAGGAATGGGAGTGGACCGACTTGCACCGTGGCATTGACTCCACGCTGAACATCGTCAACAACGAAATCAAGTACAAGGCCGACGTGGTCAAGGTCTATGGCGAACTGCCGCAGGTGCAGTGCCTGTCGTCCGAGATGAACCAGGTCTTCATGAACCTGCTGGTCAACGCCGCACATGCCGTGGTCAAAGGGCGCGGCACCATCCACATCCGCAGCGGCACCGAGGGCACCGCGCCGGACACTGCGGCCTGGGTGGAGGTGGAGGACGACGGCTGCGGCATCGACAAGGAAAACCTCGCCCGCATCTTCGACCCCTTCTTCACCACCAAACCGGTGGGCAAGGGCACGGGCCTGGGCTTGTCGCTGTCCTACGGCATCGTGCAGAAGCACCACGGCCGCCTGGACGTGCGCAGTGAACCCGGCCGTGGCACCTGCTTCCGCGTCACCATCCCCGTCAGCCAGCCGGTACCCGCAGCAACATGAATGCGCCCGACCGCCTGGCTGCGCTGACCGCGCCCGCCGGCGCGGTGTGGACCGTGCTCTGCGTCGACGATGAGACCAACATCCTGTCGGCCTTGAAGCGCAGCCTGCGCGGCGCCGGCTATTGCGTGATGACCGCCAGCAGCGGCCAGCAAGCCCTGGCCATGCTGGCAGAGATGCCAGTGGACGTGGTGATTTCCGACATGCGCATGCCGGGCATGGACGGCGCCCAGCTGCTGGAGCAGGTCCACCAGCGCTGGCCGCAGGTGGTGCGCATCCTGCTCACCGGGCAGTCGACCATGGACGACTCGGTGGCCGCCATCAACCGCGGCCGCATCCTGCGGTTTCTGCGCAAGCCTTGGGACGAACACGAACTGCTGGGCGCCGTGTTTGAAGGCGTCGAACGCATCACGCTGGGACGCGACAAGCTGCGCCTGGAAGCGCTGACGCAGCACCAGAACGAAGAACTGAAGACCCTGAATACCGAGCTCGAAAGCCGCGTGCAGGCGCGCACCACCGAGCTGGCTGACGCCAATCAGAAACTGCAGCGCAACCACCTGAAGACCATCAAGGTCTTCTCCAACCTGCTGGAGCTGCGCGGCGACCAGATGTCCGGCCATGGCCGGCGCGTGGCTGACACGGCGCGCGACATTGGCCGCGGCATGGGCCTGCCGGACGCAGAGGTGCTGCAGGTCTTTGTCGCCGGCCTGCTGCACGACATCGGGCTCATCGGCTCGCTGGACCGCTTGCTGAGCAAACCGCTGGCCCGCTACACGCCGGAAGAAATGACGCTGTACCGCGGCCACCCGCTGGCCGCTGAACAGTCGCTGCTGGCCCTGGACGACATGCAGCCCGTGTTGCCGATGATCCGCGGCCACCATGAACGATTCAATGGCACCGGCTTCCCCGACGCACTGGCAGGTGTGGCCATTCCGCTGGGCGCCCGCATCCTGGCGGTGGCCGACGCCTATGACGACCTGCAAGAGGGCCAGTTGATCGGTTCCAAACTCAGCGCGACCGAAGCCCGCACCATGATGCGCCAAAGCCGTGGCGTGCAGTATTGTCCCGAGGTGCTGGACGTCTTCCTGCACATCACCGAGCCGGCCCGGCCGGCGGCAGAGCCCGCGTCGCTGCAGGTGCCCTCGGCGGCGTTGGAGCCCGACATGGTGCTGGCCACCGACCTGGTGTCCACGCGTGGCGTGCTGATGTTGACCGCCGGGCACCGCTTCACGCCGTCACTGATTCGCCGCGTGCGCGAGTTCGAGCAGCGCGAAGGGGGTCAGTTGCTCATCCGTATCAAGCCGCGGCACGCGGCCTGAGCGCGTCACGCACGAAGTCCAGCCGGTCCTGGCCGAAGAACATCTGGTCGCCGACAAAGAAGGTCGGGGCACCGAACACACCGCGGTTCACGGCTTCTTCGGTGCTGGCGACCAGCGCCGCTTTCACTTCCGGGTCACCGACCAGGGCCGAGAGAGCCTCCGCGTTGATGCCCGCTGCGGCCACCACGGCAGCGACTTCGGCCGGCTCACCCAGGTTGCGCGGCTGCACCCACAGCGCGTCGAACACCGCGTTCACGTAGGCCATGAACTGCGCCGGCTGACGCAATTGCAGGCCCACGGCACCACGCATCAGCGTCAGCGTGTTGACGGGGAAGTGCGGGTTGAAGCTGAAGGGCACGCCGTAGCGCTTGGCAAAGCGTGCGATGTCCGCGCCCATCCAGCGGCCTTTGGCCGGCACCATCACCGGGCTGCTGTTGCCCGTGGCCTTGAAGACACCGCCCAGCAGCATGGGGCGGTAGACGATTTCCGCACCTGTCTCCCGCTGCAGTTGCGGCAACTGGGTGTGCGCCAGGTAGGTGGTGGGGCTGCCGAAGTCGAAGAAGAACTCAACGGTCTTGGTGCTCATGGTGCTGCTCACTTCAGAAGGTTTCCAGCCACGGCCGCAAATCCATCTCTTGCGTCCAGGCGCTGCGCGGCTGGCAGTGCAGTTGCCAGTAGGCGTCGGCGATGTGGTCGGGGTTGAGGATGCCGTCCTGGTCCTTCAGCGCATAACGCTGCGGGAAGTTCTCTTTGATGAAAGCCGTGTCAATGGCGCCGTCGATCAGCGTGTGCGCCACGTGGATGCCCTGCGGCCCCAGTTCACGCGCCATGCTCTGCGCCAGCGCACGCAAGGCGAACTTGGCCCCGGCAAAGGCGCTGAATCCTGCGCCACCCCGCAGGCTGGCCGTGGCGCCGGTGAAGAGGATGGTGCCGCGCTGGCGTGGCAGCATCACCTTGGCGGCTTCGCGGCCGACCAGGAAGCCGGCCAGTGCCGCCATTTCCCACACCTTGCGGTAGACCCGTTCGGTCGTGTCCACCACGTTGAAGCGCACGTTGGCGCCGATGTTGAAGACGGCCACCTCGATGGGTGCGATGTCGCGTTCGATCTGCGCCACCAGGGCCTGCACCGCGGCCTCGTCGCGGGCGTCGGAGCCGAAGCCCTGGGCCTGACCGCCCGCATCCCGGATGCTCTGGAGCAAAGGGTCCAGCTTGTCGGCGTTGCGCCGCGCCACGCAGGCGATGTAGCCCTCACGCGCAAAGCGGCGCGCGATGGCACCGCCGGTGGCGTCACCGGCACCGACGACGAGGATGGCTCTGGGCTGCGTCATGCACGCTCCTTGGGGCATTGGCGGTTCTGCGGCTTCAAGTCCGCCAGGGATCCATCACGGCGGCGCCAGCCGACCGGAAGGGGTGGGTATCCCGAGTGGCTACCGTCAGGCCGTTGGCCAAAGCAATGGCGGCGATGTAGCCGTCAGCACTGGCCACCGCGACGCCGGACGCCCGGGCCTTGGCCATCAATTCCGCATACACCTGGGTGCAGGCCAGATCAAATGGCAGCACACGCCCGGCAAACAGCGGCAGCACCTTGGTCTCCAGGTTGTCCTGCAGACCTGTTCGGCGCTTGCCGGCAGGCAACAAGGCCACGCCGGCACGCAGTTCGGCCACCGTGATGGCGGACAGGAACAGCGTTTCCAGAGGCTGGGCGTCGATCCAGCGCACCACTGCAGCATCGGGCGCAGGACGCAAGGGCTCGGACACCACGTTGGTGTCCAGCAGGATCATTCGAAACTCACCGGGCGCGCGGGCGACTTGCTGCGCACCTGTTCGAAAATGGAGAACTCTTCAGCGCTCAATTTGGCCCGCCGGCCCATGTCGGCCAGCAGGGATCCCAGTTTCACGCGTCCCTCGGGGCTGACCACTGATTCCAGGATCTCGCGCACCTCGGCCTCCATGCTGTGGCCATGCCGCGCAGCGCGCACGCGCAGCGCCCGATGCACTTCGTCGGGCAGATTGCGAACGGTCAGCATCGCCATGAGCGCCACCTCTTCGAAAACTCGATGCATGCATTGTAGGTCAATGCATTCATCCGGGCGCAGACCCTGCGACCGCGGGCAACAGCCGCTGCGCGCCGCTGCCCTTTTCGGCGCAAGCGTCCTGCGGGTTGTACAGCGCGCAGGCCTTCAGCGACAGGCAGCCGCAGCCAATGCAGCCGTCCAGCCGGTCACGCAGCGCCTGCAGCGCGGCGATGCGCGCGTCCAACTGCGCGCGCCAGCCCGCGGACAGGCGCGCCCAGTCCGCCTTGTTGGGCGTGCGTTGCTGCGGCAGGCGGGCCAGGGCTTCGCTGATCTCGGCCAGGCCTATGCCCAGCTGCTGCGCCGCGCGGATGAAAGCCACGCGGCGCAGCGTGGCCTTGGCATAGCGGCGCTGGTTGCCACTGCTGCGCTGCGACTGGATGAGGCCCCGTGTCTCGTAGTAGTGCAACGCGGACACCGCCACGCCGCCCCGTTCAGCCAAGTCGCCCACCGTCAACCATGCGGCCGCTTCATTCATGTCCGTCTCCCGCACTGAACACCGCACAAGAAGTACTTGACCTCAAGTTCGCTTGAGGTT
>JANOAM010000421.1:0-1959 GCA_031411215.1 Betaproteobacteria bacterium | reverse complement strand
CCCGCGGTGACGTCCATGCGCACCTGGTAGCGCGAGCCCGAGCGCAGCCACTCCACCACCGCGCTGCCCACCACGGGGCCGCGGAAGTCGCCCGTGAGTGTGTAGCTCAGGCGCGTGGACGGCGGCCATTCGAAAGGCAGGTTGCCGGTGGCGATGACGGCTGACGCGGCCGGCAGTGCGGGCAAAGGCTCCAGCGCGGCGCTGAGCGCGGGGGCGGGTGCCAGGTCGGGCGCGCGCTGCGGCGGTGTTTCAGGTTCCGGGGCGGATGCGGCCACATCGGGCGGCAGCGCGCTGCGGGCTGCCGCCAGCGGCGGTGCTGCGGGTGCCGGCGGCGTGGCCGGTGGCGCCACCTGTGCCAGCTCTCGCACAAAGCTCACGTCGATGCGCTTGGGCGCCTTGTCGGCCGCGCCTTCGCCCAGACGGCTGGGCAGGTGGCTGTCCACCAGCCACAGATGCACCAGCGCCACGCCCAGGGTCAACAGCGCCAGGCGCAGCCCTGGGCGGGCCTGAGCGGTTTCAGCTGCCTGCGGCACCGATGAAGCAGGCCAGCGCCGCCACGGCACTGAGCCTGAAGCGCAGCGTCAGCCAGGCGGCGGCGCCCAGTGGCGGGTACAGGTGCCGGTCCACGCCGTAACAGACCAGCAGCATCAATCCCTGCAGCACCAGGCCGGCGTCCGGCGGCATCAAGGTCGCGGGCCAGGCCACCAGGGACGGCACCACGCCCCAGTACAGCACGCGCGGTGACAGCTGCGGCTGGCGCATGACCAGGCCCCAGTGGATGCCGCCCAGGAAGCTGAGCACCACCGCTGCATAGGCCGACAAGGCCAGCGCCACATAGGCATGCACGTCAGCCCGCACCAACCAGACCAGCAACGCACCCACGACGAAGGGAATCAGCCCCGCGTAGCCCAGGCGCTGCGCCGTGGCGTCCGGGGCCGCACCTGGGGCAGCCCCTGAGGCTGCGGAAAGCGCCGACATCAGTTGGTGGCCGTCTTCTTGGCGCTGGCCGCGACCAGCAGTTTTTCGATCAGCTCGGCTGAGATGGCGCCGGGTTTGCGCGTGCCGTCTTCGAAGAAGGTGGCCGGTGTGCCGTTGATGCGGTAGCTGCGCGCAAAGGCCACGTTGCGTTCCAGCGCGGTGGTGTCGCAGTTGCCGATGCTCTTGGGCGGCGCCGCGTTGTCCAGCATCCACGCACGCCAGACCTTGGCGTTGTCCTTGGCACACCAGATGTCGCGCGACTTGGTGGTGGAGTCCGGGCCCAGGATGGGGATCAGGAAGGTGTAGATCGTGACGTCCTTGAGGCCCGCCATGTCGCGCTCAAAACGCTTGCAGTAGCCGCAGTTCGGGTCTTCGAAGACGGCGATCTTGCGCGCGCCCGTGCCCTGCTTCATGACCATGGCGTCCTTCAGCGGCAGCTTGTCCCAGGACACGCCCAGCATCTTGTCCAGGCGCGCTTCGGTCAGGTCGGTGCGGGTCTTCGTTTCCACCAGCGAGCCGTTGACGAAGATGTGTTCACCCTTGTCGTCGCTGTAGAGCAGTTCAGTGCCGCCGTATCGCACTTCCCACAGGCCCGCCACGGGCGAACGCGTGATCTCGTCGATCTTGGGCAGTTGCGGCAGGCGCTCGGTCAGCGCCTTGCGGATGACCGCTTCCTGCTGGGCCTGGGCAGAGCCCACCAGCAAGGCGGCTGCCAAAGCCACGGCGGCGAGCACGGGAGGGGTGAAAGCCATGGTCAGGTCCTTGGATGAAAAGCGTGAAGTTCGGGCTCAGGAGCCCAGCGCGCGGCCGGTGAGCAGGCGCTTGAGCGGCGGCAGCTGGTTGACCAGCGACAGCCCGCGGTTGCGCAGGCTGCGCACGGTGGGCGAGGAATGGGCGAAGAGCTGCAGCAGGCCGTCCGTCACCTGCTGCATGGCCCAGGTGGGCAGGCGGCGGCGGCGGGCGTAGCGAGCACCGAGCTTC
>JANOAM010000420.1:0-3486 GCA_031411215.1 Betaproteobacteria bacterium | reverse complement strand
TTCCGCGGCCAGGCTGCGTGCGCGTGCGCGCTGGCGCATGTCGGCCGGCCACACGCCGCGACCGGGGAACTTGTCGTGCAGGTACTCGATGATGGCCAGCGTGTCCCAGACCGCGAAGTCGTCGTCAAAGAGCACCGGCACCCGGCCCGCGGGAGAGAAGCGTGCGACCTCGCGGCGGAAGGGCGAATGCGGCCCGAAGTCGAAACGCAGCTTGTGTTCTTCAAACGGCAGTCCGAGCTGTTTCATCAGCACCCAGGGCCGCATGGACCAGGACGAATAGTTCTTGTTGCCGATGATCAGCTGCATGAAAGGGCTCCGTTCGTATGGACGCCGATGCTACGGCGTCCGCAAGGCATGAATCATGCTGTCACAGCTATGCCGGATGGTCGGTGTACCCTCGCCCGCAATGAACAAGACTCTCTGGATGGCCATCCTGCTGGGCGCCGCGGCCGCACCGGCTTTCGCCGACTACACGGCGCTGGTGGTGCTGGAGCCGACGGAACGCAAGGACGGGCTGATGGTGTCCCGCCAGGGCCTGGAAAGCAGCCTGGCCAAGGCCATGGGGCAGAACGTCAAGGCGACCACGTCCGACGACCTGACCGACGCCATGCGGGCCACACGCAGCAAGGGTTTCGACGTCTTCATCGCCCCACCGCAGGTGGTGGCATCGGCACTGGCGCACGGCTACGAACTGGTGGGCAGCACCGACCCTGATGAGCAGTACGTGCTGGTCGGCCGCGCGGGTCTGGCAACCACCGCGGCCGTCAAGCAGGGCCGCATGTACCTGCCGCAGCAGGACTCCATCTACACCTACCTGGCGCGCGGCATGCTCACGGCCAACGGGCTGTCCTTCAAGGACCTGCGCAACGTCGAATTTGCGCGGTACCCGCAGGCGGGGCTGACGGCCATCACGCTGAACCTGGCAGAGGCCACGGTGATTCGCCGCAGTGACTGGGAGGCCTGGTCCAAGGAGCACCCGGGCGTGGCCACCTTGCTGGCTGCGTCGGGCCCGGTACCGGGTGGTCTGTCGGTGGCGATGAAGAAAGACTTGTCACCAGAAGTGCGCAGCAAGCTGGCCAAGTGGTTCAACAGTTCTGCATCGTCGGTGGGCATGAAGCCCGTGTCGGCGCGCAGCGACGTGGCACCCTACAAACGTGTGGCCGAGCTGGGCACGTTCACACCCACCAGCCTGCCGGGCGCCACGCTGGTCAATGCCGAGGTCGTGAAACAGCTGATGGCGCAAGGTGCCGTGCTGGTCGACACGCGCAACGAACAGGAATACAAGAACCGGCGCATCGAAGGTGCACGCTTCGTGCCGTACCACGAGAAGAGCTTGAAGGACGTGGCTTACGACGCCAAGCTGGACGACTTCTCTGGCCTGTCGGCGCTGGACAAGAGCACGCCCACCATCTTCCACTGCAATGGCGCGGAGTGCTGGAAGAGTTACAAGGCCAGCAAGGCCGCGATGGCCAGCGGATTCGCCAAGGTCTACTGGTTCCGCGGCGGCATGCCGGAATGGGAAGCCAGCGTCGCCAAGTGACGAGTGCCCAGTGAGGCGCTTCAGTGGCGCCGAGCGCGGTACCGGTCCAGGTCGGTGGGGCTGAAGCGTGCGGCCAGGTAGTCCGGCGCCACGGCGTCCATCGCAGCGGGGGTGATGCCCAGGTCGGCCAGCCCCGGCAAGGTGCCGGTGGCAACGTTGGGCCGGGACATCGAGTCCAGGTTGTCGGCGGACATCAGCGGTTCGCCAGGCAGCAGTGACATTGCCACCGCCTGAAGGCGGCCAGCCCAGGCGGGTAGCGCGATCTGCGGGCGTTCGTGGCCAGCCCAGCGGCCCGCCAGGCGCACGATCTCCGACAGCGTGAAGACGCCCGGCCCGGCGCATTCGTAGGTCTTGCCGACACTGTCGTTGAAGCTCAAGGCCCGCACCACGGCCTGCGCCACATCACCCACCCACACCGGTTGGAAGCGTGCGGTGCTGCCGGCCAGCGGCATGACCGGCGCAAAGGCCTGCAGTTCGGCAAACAGGTTGAGAAAGCGGTCGTGCGCACCAAAGATGACCGAGGGCCGCAGCAGCGTCAGGTCCAGGTCCGCCGCCGCCAGCACAGCAGCACCCGCGGTCTTGCTGCGCAGGTAGTGGGACGGTGCATGGTCACCCGCGCCCAGCGCGGTGATGTGCACCAGCCGCCGCAGGCCGGTTCTTTCGCAGGCCGCCGCCAGTCGCCGTGGCAGCTCCACATGCACCTGCTGGAACGCAGCCGGGCTGCCGTGCAGGATGGCGATGAGGTTGACCACCGCATCGCAGCCGTCCAGCAAGCTTGCCAGGGCTGCGTCGTCGTGCACATCGGCGGTGACCAGGTCCACATTGGGCAACGCCCGCACGGTGTCGCCATGCGCCGGCCTGCGAGTGGCCACACGCACACGCAGGCCGGGCTGCTGGCGGGCCAGCACTTCGCAGACGGCACGGCCGACAAAGCCGGTACCGCCCAGGACCAGCACGCGGTTCAGGGCAGTTCCTTGTCCGGCGCAGGCGCCGATGCGTCGCGTGGACCTATGGCCTTGCCCAGGCGCGACTTCAAGGTCGGCAGCGGTTGGCCGGGCTGTCCGAGTTGCGCGGCGTAGAGCACCGAATTGCTCAGCACCTTCTTGACGTAGTCACGTGTCTCGTTGAACGGGATGCTCTCGGCCCAGGCGGCCGGCTCCATCACGGCGCCACCTTCGCGCCAGCGGCGCGGCCGGCCCGGGCCGGCGTTGTAGCCCGCGGTGGCCATGGCCAGCGAGCCTTCGAAGTCGTCCACCAGACGCTTGAGGTAGCCGATGCCCAGTTGCAGGTTGATGTCGCGGTCGTCGATCTGCTTGGGTGTGTAGGCCACGCCCAACTGCTTGGCCGTCCAGCGCGCCGTGGCGGGCATCAGCTGCATCAGGCCGGACGCGCCGACATGGGAACGTGCGTCGGTGATGAAGCGCGACTCCTGCCGGATCAGGCCGTAGACCACGGCCGGGTCCAGGCCGCCGGCACGTGACTTGGCTTCCAGCGTTTCGCGGTGCGGCATCGGGTAGCGCTGGGCCAGGTCGATCTCGGTCTTGCTGCGGTCGCTGGTGTTGATGCAGCGGTCCCAGACTTCGCGTTCGCAGGCCCAGGCGGCAGCGGCCAGCAGTTCGCGGTCTTGCAGGCCACGCAGCGTGAAGTTCCATTGCGCACACCTTCGCTGCGCAGGCTCAAGGAGATGAGCTGCAGCGCGCGCTGGAAGCCGGGCGACTGGCGCGGTGCATCGCGCTCGACGCTTGTCAGCGCTACGGGCGCGGCTGGCAGCGTGATGCGGTTGCCCAGGTCTTCGGTGGCCAGCATGCCGTAGAAGCTGAAGGGCGAGGAGATCGTGAGCAGCGACTCGCGCGCACCAGTCCGCGCGGCGTCACCCTCGGGTCCTGCGGCGGCGCGGGCCGTCACGGCACGGGCTTTCCAGTAGACCCAGGCCGGGTCCCGCTGTT
>JANOAM010000419.1:0-3011 GCA_031411215.1 Betaproteobacteria bacterium | reverse complement strand
GCACCGCGCACCTGCGGCACCTGCAGGCCGTAGGGCAGCTGGCCGGTGAGCATCTGGTAGGTGATGACGGCCAGCGCGAACTGGTCCGACAGCGCCGTGCCGCCTTCACCCGTGAAGTACTCCGGCGCGGTGTATTGCAGCGACCCCAGGATGGCGTCGGCCGCGGCGTCGTGTGAACCTTCGGCCAGGCCCGCCACGTGCACGGCGCCGAAGTCGATGATCTTCACGCTGCCGGTGCGGTCGATCATGATGTTTTCCGGCCGCAGGTCCTGGTGCAGCATTTCCTTGCGGTGGAAGGCCTGCAGTCCCTTGGCCACCTGGTCAACGATGCCACGCACCGTGTCCAGGCTGGGCTTGGGGTGGTCGATCATCCACTGCGCCAGGGTCTGCCCGTCCACGTACTCCATGGCGACAAACAGGTGCTGGCGCCTGCGGGTGTTGGCGCAGGGCTTGAGCACAAACGCACTGTCGATGCGCCGCGCCACCCACTCTTCCAGCATGAAGCGGTCCAGGTGGGCCGGGTTCTCGCGCAGGTCCACGGAAGGGGTCTTCAGCACCACGTGCTGACCGCTGGCCTGGTCCACCGCCAGGTGGATGTGGCTGCGCGCGCTGGCCTGCAGTTCGCGCAGCACCGTGTAGCCCTCGAAGTCCATGCGTGGCCGCAATGGCGGTGGCAGTGCCAGGCCTTCGCGCTGCATATGCAGGCGGTGCACCTGCTCGTCGGGCAGGGTGTCGATGCGCACGATCTGCACCGTCAGGTTGTCGGTGCTGCCGCGCGCCAGGGCGCCAGCGACCAGATGGCCCGCGGCGGCGTTGAAGTCGGCCGCGTGTGCGGCCAGCGCCTCGTGCACGTCCTGCACGTCAAAGTACTCGTAGGCGCCGTCGGTGGCCAGCAGGTAGACCTCACCGGCCTCGGTGGTCCAGCAGCGGTAGTCGATTTCCACCGTCGGGCTGGTGCCCAGGGCCCGGCCCAGGTAGCTCTCACCGCCCGGCAAACGCACGCGGTGGTCCTCGCTCAGCGGTTCCAGCGCATGGGCGTGCAGCCGGTAGACCCGGGTGTCACCGACATGCACCAGGTGCGCTTCGCGGCCCTTGAAGACCAGGGCGCTGAAGGTGCAGACGTGGCCGCGGTCCTTGTCGAAACGGCCGTCTCCACGCTGCGTCTGTGCGTGCAGCCAGGAGTTGGTGGCTTGCAGCACCCGCTGCGCGGCCCGCCTCACCGGCCAGGCGTCGGACGTGCAGTAGTAGTCGTCCAGGAAGCTGCGCACCGCGGCCGCGCTGGCCACCTGGCTTACCGCGCTGCTGCCAATGCCGTCGGCCAGCGCTACCACGATGCCCTTGTCGCTGAGCTGCGGCTCGGCCGGGGCGCTGGCACCGTAGAAGTCCTGGTTGATGTCCTTGCGCCCCGCCTCCGAGTGCTGGCCCAAGGTGATGCGCAAGGAGGCGGTCATGAGGGCCACAGTCTGACGGCTTGTTGCGGCCCGCCCAGGGCTGCTCAGGACACGCGCTTGGGTGCGGGCTTGTAGTGCGTGGAATACAGCGTGGCGCCGACAAAGGTCAGGCCACCGACCACGTTGCCCAGGATGGTGGGGATCTCGTTCCAGATCAGGTAATCCATGATCGTGAACTTGCCACCCAACATCAGGCCCGATGGGAACAGGTACATGTTGACGATGGAGTGTTCAAAGCCCATGTAGAAGAACACCAGGATGGGCATCCACATCGCGATGACCTTGCCCGACACCGACGTGGACACCATCGCGCCCACGACGCCGGTGGACACCATCCAGTTGCACAACACGGCGCGGATGAACAGCGTCAGCATGCCGGCGGCACCGTGCGCCGCGTAGCCGACCGTACGGCCTTCGCCGATGTTGCCAATCTTCTGACCGACGGCGTTAGGCGCTTCGGTGAAGCCGAAGGTGAAGATGATGGCCATGAACAGCGCCACGGTCATGGCGCCGGCAAAGTTGCCGATGAACACCAGCCCCCAGTTGCGCGCCACGCCGCGCCAGGTGGCACCCGGACGCTTGTCCATCACGGCCAGCGGCACCAGGGTGAAGACGCCGGTCAGCAGGTCAAAGCCCAGCAGGTACAGCATGCAGAAGCCCACCGGGAACAGCAGCGAACCGACCAGCGCGCTGCCGGTGTTGACCGTCACCGTGACCGCAAAGGCCGCAGCCAGCGCCAGGATGGCACCGGCCATGTAGGAGCGGATGAGCGTGTCGCGGGTGGACATCAGCAGCTTGGACTCGCCGGCGTCGACCATCTTGGTCACGAATTCAATGGGGGCTAGGTAGGCCATGATTTCTCTTGGTTTGTGGTGGGGTGGGAAACAGGAAAGAGGCGGCGGCAGATCCGCGGTCAGCGCAGTGCAACCAGCACCTGCCCTTGATCGACACGCACCTCATGCGCGCGCACCGAGTGCTCGGACCCTTCCAGGCACTCGCCGGTGCGCAGGTCGTGGTGCTGCTTGAAGATCGGCGACGCAACGACGGTGCGTTCGCCGATGGAGCCCACCAGCCCGCGCGACAAAACGCTGGCACCGGACTTGGGGTCCACGTTGTCGATGGCAAACAGCTGGTCGGGGCCGACGCGGAAGACCGCCACGTGGCGGCCGTCCACCAAGGCGCAGACGCCGGTGTTGGGCAGGATGTCGTCCAGCGCGCAGACGCGGGTCCAGGTTTGTTGGGCAGTGGCGGTGTTCATGAGGTTCCGGGTCAAGCCGTGGCGGGGGCGCGTTCGTCGGCGCGCGCCGGGCGGATCTGCCCACGCTCTTCGACAAACACCACGTGTTCGTCCGGGCGCTCGCTGTTGACGAAAGACCGGAAGCGCTTGCGCGTCTCGGGGTTGTTGACCGCCGCCTTCCATTCGCAGGCGTAGCTGGCCACCACGTGCTGCATCTGCGCTTCCAGTTCGGCGGCGATGCCCAGCGTGTCCTTCAGCACCACGCCCTTCAGGTAGTCCAGGCCGCCTTCCAGGTTGTCGCGCCAGGTGCTGGTGCGCTGCAG
>JANOAM010000418.1:0-3374 GCA_031411215.1 Betaproteobacteria bacterium | reverse complement strand
AGGTCATCGAGTCATGGATGCCGATGGCGCCGCTCTTCATTTCCATGAAGTGGGTGGCAAACAGCGAGTCCTTCACCAGGTACTGGAAGTCCTTTCCCAATGGTTTGAGCACACCTTCATGGAAGAACTGGCTGTACAGGCTGTAGCCGCCATTTAAGGCTGCGCTGATGGCGTTGCCCGTGCTGCTGAGGCGGGTGCTTTCGCTGGCGGCAAAACGCTGCACCTGCTGGTAGTACTGCCTGGACACCGTCAAGGGCAGCAGCCGCAGGCGCAGTTCGTTGCTCAGGAAGGCGTGGCGGCGTTCGGTGGCCGGCCAGTCGATGAAGGGCTGGCCGTTGGCCTTGTAGGAGACCAGCGGTTCCAGCAGACCCACGTCGCCGGCCAGCATGGACTTCAGGGAGTCCTTGTCGAGTTCCGTGATGTTGAAGACCTCGATGCGGTCGTCAAAGCTGCGGTGGAAATAGGTGCCCAGGGAGTCGGTGACGATCTTGCCGTCGGCTTCCTTCACGTCGTCCAGGTAGCGCCTGGCGGCACTTTCGCTGGCCACGATAGGCAGGTACTTGGACTGGGGCAGTCCCATCGTGATGATGGAGACACAAGCTGTGGTGAGCAACAGCCCGGACAACAGCCCAACAACGGCCAGAAGACGGCCTGCATTCATACGCCCATTCACTGCGAAAGCTCTCCTGTTTGAGGAGGCGGCAGTCTAGCCACTGGGCGTGCGATGCCGGTGCATCGGCAGCCCCGCCGTGCAGTACTGCGCTACTTCAGCTTGACCCAGCGCAGTTCCATGGTGTCGTTGGGCCACTGCACGGCCTGCACACGCTTGCTCATCGCCCAGTTCAGCGTGCGGCGGTACAGCGGTACCAGCGGCAGGTCGTCGGCGACCAGGCGCAACACGGTGCTGACGAGTGCGCGGCGGCGCGTCAGGTTGGGCTCGTTGCGGATCTGGTCGATCAGCACGTCCAGCTTGGGGTTGCTGTAGCGGCCGGCGTTGAAGGTGCCCAGACCGGACTTGTCATAGGTGCGGAACAAGCCGACCAGCGAGGCCCAGGCGTCGGGTGTGGCCGACCAGCCGAATTCCGCAAAGCTGGCTGTGCCCTGGCTCAGCTTGGGGAAGAACTGGCTGGTGGGGCTGGACCGCAGGCTGGCGCGGATGCCGACTTGCGTGAGCATGGCGGCCACGGCCTGGCACACCGCCTCGCGCCAGGCGACATTGACGCAGTCCAGCGTCACCGCAAAGCCGTTGGGGTAACCGGCTTCGCCCAGCAGCAGGCGTGAACGCGCCGGGTCGTAGGGCAGGCGCTTGTCCAGTTCCGCGGGCACACCGTCCACCAGCGGGCTCAGGAACGCGCCGGTGGGCTGGGCCTGGCCGCGCAGCACCTTGTCGATGATCAGCGGCATGTTCAGCGCGTGGTAGACGGCCTTGCGCACCCGCAGGTCCTTGAAGGGGTTGCGGCCCTTCACGTCGCTGTCCTGCAGTTCTTCGCGGGACTGGTCAAAGGCCAGGTACTGCTGGCCGATGTCACCGGTCTGCATCACGGTCAGCCGGCTGTCCGCCTTCAGGCGGGTGATGTCCTGGTAGGGCGGGTCCATGACCAGGTCCACCTCGCCGCTGGCCAGCGCGGCCAGCCGCGTGGCGTCGCTCTTGATGGTGATGAAGCTCACAGCGTCCAGGTTGCCGGTGCGGTGGTCAGCCCAGCCCCACCACGCGGCGTTGCGCTTGAGCACGGTGCGCACGTCGGGCTCATAACGGTCCAGGCGCAGGGCCCCGGTGCCGTTGGCGTTGCGCACGCCGTAAGTCTCCTGCTTGCCGTTGAAGTCCTGCGGCTTCTGCAGGCCATGTTTGTCGCACCAGGCCTTGTTCATCATGGCCACGTACTGCAGCTTCTGTGGCAGCACGGCGTCAGGGGCATCCAGCTGGATCTCGATCAAGTGCGTGTCCAGCTTCTTGATGGCGATGACGCCCTTCAACTGGAAGCTTCGCTGCGAAGGCGGTGTCAGCGCGCGCTCCAGCGAGAACACGGCGTCGTCGGCGGTGAAGGGCGCACCGTCGTGGAAGCTGACGCCGGGGCGCAGGCGGAAGCGCCAGCTGGTGGGCGTGGCCATCTGCCAGGACAGGGCCAGTGCCGGTTCCAGCTGGTAGTGCTCATCACGGCCGACCAGCGATTCGTAGACCTGGTGAACCACACGTGAGTGGTACAGCAGCGCAATGGCATGCGGGTCCATGGTCTGCGGGTCGAAGGCCGAGGCCACGCGCAATTGCGCACCTGGTGTGCCCTGGGCCCGCGCTGGCGCGACCACGGCCAGCAGCGCGGCCGCGCCGAGAATGATGCCCACCACTTGCAGCGTCAGCAGGCGCAGGAGCCGGTGGTAGCGTCGCAGGGGCATGAAAGTGCAGTCAGCAGCGGGATGGCCGATTGTCGCCAACCACCTGCAACGCAGGCGCCACAACGGACCCGAACAAACCAGTAGGGGCCAGCCCGCAAGCGGGCAGTCGCAAGGCCCTTCTCAGCAGCCCTGTTTCAGGGCCTTGGCCTGCCTGGCGGCCTGCAGAAAGTCCTGCAGGATGGGCGAATCATCCAGCGTCGCCGGGTCACCCGGGCGGTGGAATTCCGGGTGCCACTGCACGCCGGCCACGAAGCTGCCGCCCGTGCGGCGTATGGCTTCCACCATGCCGTCGTCCGGGCAGCGCGCTTCCACCACGAAGCCCGGCGCCAGGTCCTTGATGCCCTGGTGGTGGATGCTGTTGGTGGTGGCGCGCGCGCAGCCCGGAAACAGCCCCGCCAGGTGCGTGCCGGGCACGAATTCGACGGTGTGGAAGTGTTTTTCGTACTGGCCCAGCTTGCGGTGGTCCAGCGCCTCGGGCTGTTGCGTCCCAATGTCCTGGAACAGCGTGCCGCCATAGGTGACGTTCAGCAGCTGCAGGCCGCGGCAGATGCCGAACACCGGTTTGCCGGCGGCGACAAAAGCGCGGATGAGCTCCATCTCGTACTGGTCACGCACCCGGTCGCCATGCCAATCCGGGTGCAGGGGCTCTTCACCGTAATGCTGCGGCGCCACGTCGTTGCCACCCTGCAGCACCAAGCCGTCCAGCGCGTCGGCGTAGTGGCTCAGGTCGATGTCACTGCGCAGCACGATGCTGCCGCTGTCCACCGCCGGCACCATCACGGCCACTGCGCCACCGGACAGCACCCAGTGGGCGGCCGACTGTTCCAGGTAGTGCAGCGTCTTGGTCCAGACACCGGGCAGTTCCACACCGGCCGAGCCGGGGGTGTAGATGCGTGCCGACAGGCCGATCAGCAGGGGGGCTTCGGAAGGCAGGGGCATGACTCTGGATGATGGGCCCTGCCGTCTGTGCCGGCAACGGGCTG
>JANOAM010000417.1:0-2423 GCA_031411215.1 Betaproteobacteria bacterium | reverse complement strand
GCAATGGCCTCGCCGACACGCTTGCGCACGTCCTCCGAGACCTGGTCCGGGTAGTTGACCGCGCGCGACGCGGTGATGGGCGCGACGCCGGCCAGCTTGGCCACTTCGTGCAGGGTGACCGAACCACTGCTGCGGCGGCTGCGGCGGGCGGGGGCTTGCTTGGGCTCCATGGAACCATCTTAGAGGAGGCTGGCGGCGGTCACGTGGCGGCCGCCGGGTGCGATCATCACGCATGCCTTCATGCCCGACGCTCCTGTTCTGCTGCGGCAAGGCGCTGGCCTGCGCCCCGGCACACGCCGTCGAAGTCGACGCGCCCTTGTCCGACGGCAAGGGGTCGGTGAATCCGGGTTCGCTGCAGGGCACCATCCATGCGGACCAGTCCATCGTGGTCACGGCCACGCGGACAGCGGTCCGCGCCTTCGACGTGCCGGCCTCCATAGACCGTGTGGACGCCGCGCAGGTCCGCGAGGACCGGGCGCTGGTCAACATCTCCGAAGGCCTGGCCCTGGTGCCCGGCTTGCTGGCGCGTGACCGCCAGAACTTCGCGCAGGACGTGCAGATTTCGGTGCGCGGTTTTGGCGCGCGGTCCACCTTCGGCATCCGCGGCGTGCGCTTGTATGTGGACGGCATCCCGGCCACGCTGCCGGACGGCCAAGGCCAGTTGTCCAACGTGGACCTGGCCTCGGTGGACCGCATTGAGGTGCTGCGAGGCCCCATGTCGGCGCTGTACGGCAACTCGTCAGGCGGTGTGGTGCAGGTGTTCACCGAACCCGGCCAAGGCCCGCCGCGTGTGGAAGCCAGCGTGCTGGCGGGCAGCGACCAGGCGCGGCGTGTCGGCCTGAAAGCCAGCGGCGCGCAAGGTCCGATGAACTACCTGCTCAGCACCAGCCTGTTGGAAGCCCAGGGCTACCGTGAACACAGCGCCGTGCGGCGGCAGCTGGGCAACGCCAAGCTCGGCTGGACGGCGCCCGACGGCACGCAGTGGACCCTGGTGGCCAACAGCGTGGACATGCCCCGTGCCCAGGACCCGCTGGGCCTGACCCGTGCGCAATTCGATTCCGACCCGCGCGCCGTGGACGCCACGGCCAAGAGCTTTGACACACGCAAGACCGTCAGCCAGTCACAGGCCGGCTTGGTGGTGGACAAGAAGCTGGGCACGCAGCAGTCCTTGCGCGTCATGGTCTATGGCGGGCACCGCAGCACCACGCAATACCAGTCCATCCCCGTGGCCACGCAGGCCAGCGCACTGCACCCGGGTGGCGTGATCCAGCTGGGGCGTGACTACTCGGGCCTGGACCTGCGTTGGACGCTGGCCCTGCCCGATGCAGCCGTGCCCTGGACCCTGGTGGCCGGCCTCAGCCACGACACGCTGCGTGAACAGCGCAGGGGCTACCAGAACTTCGTCGGCAGCACGGCAAGTCCCACACTGGGTGTCATGGGCGCCTTGCGCAGGAATGAGCAAAACGACGCCCGCAACACCGACCCCTACCTGCAGACCAGCCTGGTGCTGACGCCGAAGTGGACACTGCAGGCCGGCGTGCGCCGCAGCGCCATCCGCTTCCAGTCGCAGGACCACTACGTCCAAGGCATCAACCCGGACGACAGCGGCCAGATCCGCTACGCGGCGACGCTGCCTGCCTTGGGTGTGCTCCATGCGCTGAACGAACAAGCGCACGTCTACGCCTCCTGGGGCCGTGGTTTCGAGACGCCCACGCTCAACGAACTGGCCTACCGCGCCGACGGTGTCACCGGCCTCAACCTGGCGTTGCAGGCGTCCACCAGCCAGACCCAGGAGCTGGGCATCAAGCTGCGCCTGCCGCTGCTGGGTGATGTGCGCGCGGCGCTGTTCAACACGCAGGCCGACAACGAGATCGTGACCTACAGCAACGTTGGCGGCCGTTCCACCTTCCGCAATGCCGGCCAGACGCGGCGGCGCGGCGCGGAGCTGTCGTGGTCCACTGCCTTGGGCGAAACCTGGCGCCTGCAGAACGCCTACACGCTGCTGGACGCGCGTTACGACACCGCCTTCGCCACCTGCACCGCGGCGCCCTGCGCCACGCCCAACCAGCAGGTGCCGGCCGGCAACCGCATCCCTGGCGTCGCCAGGGCGGCCTTGTCGGGCGCGCTGTCCTGGCAGCAGCAGGAACAGCCACAGGGCCTGCGCGCCAGCCTGGAATGGCGGGCTCTGAGCCGCGTGCCGGTCAACGACTTGAACAACGACGCGGCCGGCGGCTTTGCCACGGCCAGCGCGTCGCTGGGCTGGTCGGCGCGTCTGGGCAGCGTGCGCCTGTCCGCGTTCGGCCGCGTCGAGAACCTGTTCGCACGCAAGTACGCGGGTTCGGTGATCGTCAACGAAGGCAACGGCCGCACCTTCGAGCCCGCGTCCGGACGCACGGCGCTGCTCGGTTTCAGCGTCTCGGCCG
>JANOAM010000416.1:0-2606 GCA_031411215.1 Betaproteobacteria bacterium | reverse complement strand
CATGGCCCGCGCCCAAGACACCATCGAAGCCATCGCATTGCCGATCCTGGCCCTGGCCGGTGGCCTGGGCTTGTTCGGCGTGTTCATCTGGTTCGGCGGGCATGACCCCGTGCAGGCCTGGGGCCTGCTGTTCACGGGCGCATTTGGCGACGCGTTCTCGGTGCAGAACACGCTGCAGCGGGCCGCACCGCTGATGCTGACGGCGCTGTGCGTGGCGCTGCCGGCGCGTGCCGGCCTGACCATCATCGGCGGCGAAGGTGCGCTGGTGCTGGGCGGGCTGGCTTGCGCGGCGCTACCCGCACTGATGCCCGTGCCGCAGAACTTCGTGGGCACGGCGATGCTGCTGCTGGCCGCGGCCTTGGCCGGCGGCGCGTGGATCGCGCTGGCGGGCGCTTTGCGCCAATGGCGCGGCGTCAACGAGACCATCTCCAGCCTGCTGCAGGGCTACATCGCCATCGCGCTCTTCAAACACATCGTTGAAGGGCCCATGCGGGACCCGGCCAGCCTCAACAAACCCAGCACGATGCCGCTGCCGGAGTCCCTGCGCATAGGCTCCATAGGCGCCTGGGACCTGCTGGCCGAGGTGCACTGGGGCCTGGCCTTCGGCGTGGTCTGCTGCCTGGCCGCGGCGTTCTGGCTCAGCATCACCACACACGGCTTCGCGACGCGTGTCGTCGGCGGCAACCTGCGCACCGCGCGGCTGGTTGGACTGCCGGCCAATCGATTGATCATCGTCGCCTGCGCGCTGGGCGGCGCTGCGGCCGGTCTTGCCGGCGGCATTGAAGTGGCGGCGGTGCACACCTCCGCCAACGCGTCCTTGATCGTCGGCCTGGGCTACACCGGCATCCTGGTCAGCTTCGTCGCACGGCACCACCCGCTGGCTGTCATTCCGGTGTCGGTGCTGTTCGGCGGCTTCCTGGCTGCGGGCAGCCTGCTGCAGCGGCGCATGGGCTTGCCGGATGCGTCCGTGCAGGTGCTGATGGGTTTCTGCTTTGTCTTCATCCTGGCCAGCGAGGCCTGGCGCGGGCGCCTGGGTGAACTCTTCGTGCTGCGCCGTCAGCCGGTGGCGGTGCCCGCATGAGCGAATTCGCGTTCTTCGACGTCTTGCTGGCGGTGCTGGGCGGCGCCATCCGTGTCGGCACGCCCTTCCTCTTCGTGAGCCTGGGCGAGTGCATCACGGAGAAATCCGGCCGCATCAACTTGGGCTTGGAAGGGGTGCTGGTCTTCAGCGCCATGGCCGGCTTTGCGGGCAGTCACCTCACGGGTCAGTGGTGGCTGGGTGTCTTGGCGGCCGGCTTCAGCGGCGCCTTCATTGCCTTGTTGCACGGGCTCATCAGCAGCCTGCCGCGGGTCAACGACATTGCGGCGGGCATCGCCATCATGTTGCTGGGTGCGGGCCTGGCGTTCTACCTGGGCAAGCCGTTGATCCAGCCGCAGGCCGCCCAGATCCCGGCCATCCCGCTGGGCTTCTGGTCATCCTCATCCCAAGTCAGCGCGGCGCTGAACATCAACGCGCTTTTCCCGCTGGGCGTGGCCGTGGCGGCACTGCTGGCCTGGGGCCTCAAGAACACCGCCTGGGGCCTGAAGGTGCGCATGGTGGGCGACTCCGCCGACGCGGCGCGGGCCCTGGGCACCAGCGTCACCGGCGTGCGTGTGGCCGCTACCACGTTGGGTGGTTTCATCGCCGGCCTGGGCGGCGCGAGCCTGTCGTTGCACTACCCCGGCAGCTGGAACGAAGGCCTGTCCAGCGGCCAGGGCCTGATCGCCGTGGCGCTGGTGATCTTCGCGCGCTGGCACCCCATGCGCTGCCTGCTGGCGGCGCTGCTGTTTGGCGGCGCTGGCGCCCTGGGGCCTGCCCTGCAGTCTGTGGGTTATGGCGGCTTCTACCACCTGTTCAACGCCGTGCCCTATGTGCTGACGCTGGCCATCCTGGTGTGGACCTGCTCGCCACGGCAAAGCATCCGCGGCGCGCCCATGGAGTTGGGGTTGACGAGATGAGCGGCTCGTCCAGCGGCCTGGGCGGCCTGAACAAGTCGCCGAATGGCGTGGTGGTGGGCCTGGTGCAGTTGCAACTGCCGGTAGTGGACACGCCCGCGCAGTTGCAGGCGCAGGTCGAACGCATCTGCTGGATGGTCGGCAAGGCACGCCGCAACCTGGGCACCATGGACCTGGTCGTGTTCCCGGAGTACAGCCTGCACGGCCTGAGCATGAGCACGGCGCCGGAGTTGATGGTGTCGCTGGACGGCCCGGAAGTGGCGTCCTTCAAGGCCGCGTGTGTGCAGCACCGGATCTGGGGCTGCTTCTCCATCATGGAGTTCAACCCACACGGGAACCCGTACAACACCGGCCTGATCATCGACGACCAGGGCCAGATCAAGCTCTACTACCGCAAGCTCCACCCCTGGGTGCCGGTGGAAGCCTGGGAGCCCGGCAACATGGGCGTGCCGGTCTGCGACGGGCCCAACGGCAGCAGGATCGCGCTGATCATCTGCCACGACGGCATGTTCCCGGAGATGGCACGCGAAGCCGCCTACAAGGGCGCGGAAATCATCCTGCGCACCGCCGGCTACACGGCACCGATACGCCACGCCTGGAAGATCACCAAC
>JANOAM010000415.1:0-3410 GCA_031411215.1 Betaproteobacteria bacterium | reverse complement strand
CCCTGCCCGTGCACGCAGCAGGTGGCCGCTACGTCGAAGGCGCGGTGATGACCCACATCAGCGGCGCCCGCATCGCCGTGCCGCTGCTGCTGGGCGGGCCGCATGCGCAGACCTTGTTGCCGCTGCTGAAAGACCTGGGCTTTGCGCCGCGTGTGGCCAGCGACCAGCTGGGTGTGGCGTCAGCCACCAAGCTGAGCCGCAGCGTGCTGATCAAGGGCCTGGAGGTGATGCTGATCGAAAGCCTCACCACCGCGCGGCACTACGGCGTGGAAGACGCGGTCATCGAATCCTTCTACGAGACCTATCCCGGCGTGGACTGGCACAGACTAGCCACGTACGCCTTCCAGCGGGTCATCGAACACGGCCGCCGCCGTGGCGAAGAAATGCAGGAGGCCGCGCGCACGGTGCGTGATGCGGGCCTGAAGCCCATGAGCGCCGCAGGCACGGCCGAACGCGACACCTGGATGGCCGAGCAAGGCGATGCAGGCCTCTTCGGCACACGCGGCCAGCCCGGTTTTGCCCGCAGCGCGGACTGGCGTGTGGAAGCGGACCGCATCCTTGAACAAACAAAGAAGCACTCGCATGACTTTTGAAAAAACCCCCGGATGGCTGGACTGGTACGCCGGCCCCACCAAACCCCGCTTCGTGCTGCCGACGGGCGCCGTCGACGCGCACTGCCACGTCTTCGGCCCCGGCGACAGCTTCCCGTTCGCACCCGAGCGCAAGTACACGCCGTGTGACGCGTCCAAGGCGCAGCTGTTCGCCTTGCGTGACCACCTGGGCTTTGCGCGCAATGTCGTCGTGCAGGCCACCTGCCACGGCGCCGACAACCGCGCCATGGCGGATGCCTGCGCCAGCAGTGGTGGCAGGGCGCGCGGGGTGGCAACAGTGAAGCGCAGCGCCACCGACCGTGAATTGCAAGACCTGCACGCAGCCGGCGTGCGCGGCGTGCGCTTCAACTTCGTCAAGCGCCTGGTCGACTTCACGCCAAAAGACGAACTGCTGGAAATCGCCACCCGCATCAAGGCGCTGGGCTGGCACGTGGTCATCTACTTCGAATCGGTGGACCTGCCCGAGCTGTGGGACTTCTTCACCGCCTTGCCCACCACCGTGGTGGTGGACCACATGGGCCGGCCCGATGTGAGCAAGCCCATCGACGGCCCGGAATTCGCGCTGTTCCTGAAGTTCATGCAGCAGCACGACAACGTGTGGAGCAAGGTCAGCTGCCCGGAACGCCTGTCCGTCACCGGCCCACGCGCGCTGAATGGCGAACAGGCCGCCTACAAGGACGTGGTGCCCTTTGCGCGCCAGGTCGTTGAGACCTTCCCCGACCGCGTGCTGTGGGGCACCGACTGGCCGCACCCCAACCTGAAGGACCACATGCCCGACGACGGTCTGCTGGTGGACTTCATCCCGCACATCGCCCGCACGGCCGAATTGCAGCGCAAGCTGCTGGTCGACAACCCCATGCGGCTGTACTGGCCGGAGGAAGTCTGATGGCACTCGACAAGCCCTACACCGACGTCCCGGGCACCACCATCTTCGACGCCGAACAAAGCCGCAAGGGCTACTGGCTGAACCAGTTCTGCATGAGCCTGATGAAGGCCGACAACCGCGAACGCTTCAAGGCCAACGAACGAGCCTACCTGGACGAGTGGGCGATGACCGAAGAGCAGAAGCAGGGTGTGCTGACACGCGACCTGAACCGCTGCATTGCGGCCGGCGGCAACATCTACTTCCTGGCCAAGATAGGGGCGACGCTGGGCAAGAGCTTCCAGCAGATGGCCGGCAGCATGACGGGCATGAGCGAAGAGGAGTACCGGGACATGATGATCCGCGGTGGGCGGTCGGTGGAAGGCAATCGCTACACCGGCGAGAACGGCAGCGCGCAGCCGCAGAACCAGCCGCAAGGCAGCGGCAAAGGAACACTCTGATGGCCAGGATCACCGCCAGCGTCTACACCAGCCACGTGCCCGCCATAGGCGCGGCGCTGGACCTGGGCAAGAGCACGGAACCGTATTGGCAACCGGTGTTCCAGGGCTACGACTTCTCCAAGCAGTGGATGAAGGACCACAAACCCGACGTCGTCTTCCTGGTCTACAACGACCACGCCACGGCGTTCAGCCTGGAGATGATTCCCACCTTCGCCATCGGTACTGCGGCTGAATTCAAACCCGCAGACGAAGGCTGGGGGCCGCGCCCGGTGCCCACCGTCATCGGCCACCCGGAACTGGCCAGTCACATCGCACAAAGCGTGATCCAGGACGACTTCGACCTGACCATCGTCAACAAGATGGACGTGGACCACGGCCTGACCGTACCCCTGAGCCTGATATGCGGCCCGCAGGACCCGGTGAAGGGCGCCTGGCCCTGCCCGGTGATTCCGTTTGCCGTGAACGTGGTGCAGTACCCCGTGCCTTCCGGCCGTCGTTGCTGGAACCTGGGCCGCGCCATCCGCAAGGCCGTCGAGAGCTACGACGAAGACCTGAACGTGCACATCTGGGGCACGGGCGGCATGAGTCACCAGCTGCAGGGCGCGCGCGCCGGTCTCATCAACAAGGAATGGGACAACCGCTTCCTGGACCGGCTGATTGCCGACCCGGCGGACTTGTCCACCCTGCCGCACATCGACTATGTGCGCGAAGCTGGCAGCGAAGGCATCGAACTGGTGATGTGGCTGATCGCACGCGGCGCGATGGGCGACAAGCCGCCGAGAGTCGCGCACCGCTTCTATCACGTACCCGCATCGAACACGGCCGTGGGCCACCTGATCCTGGAGAACACATGACGATCAAAGTTGCACTCGCAGGCGCCGGCGCCTTCGGCATCAAGCACCTCGATGCCATCAAACTGATCGATGGAGTCGAAGTCACCAGCCTCATCAGCCGCGACCTGGCCAAGACCCAGGAAGTGGCCGACAAGTACGGCATAGGCCACGTCACCACGAACCTGGAAGACAGCCTGGCGCGGGCCGACGTGGACGCCGTCATCCTGTGCACACCGACGCAGATGCACGCCGCACAGGCAGTGGCTTGCATGAAGGCCGGCAAGCACGTGCAAGTGGAGATTCCCTTGGCCGACAGCCTGCGCGATGCCTACCGCGTGGTGCAGCTGCAGGAAAACACCGGCCTGGTCGCCATGTGCGGCCACACGCGCCGCTTCAACCCCAGCCACCAGTGGGTGCACAAGAAGATCGCGGCTGGCGAATTCAACATCCAGCAGATGGATGTGCAGACCTACTTCTTCCGCCGCAGCAACATGAACGCGCTGGGCCAGGCGCGCAGCTGGACCGACCACCTGCTGTGGCACCACGCCGCGCACACGGTGGACCTGTTTGCCTACCAGTGCGGCAGCCCCATCGTGAAGGCCAATGCGATACAGGGCCCCATCCACCCGGCCTTAAGCATTGC
>JANOAM010000414.1:0-4991 GCA_031411215.1 Betaproteobacteria bacterium | reverse complement strand
CGCCAGGTCCTGGTGTTTTCGAAGTGCTGGCCGAAGGTTTCGAACAGCGGGTTGTTGCGTTCGTCGTAGAGCTCGGTCACCGTGCGCAGCAGCGGCGCGTTGTCGGCTGCGCCGGCCACGCACAAGTGGAATTCGCGGTCGCTGTGGATGGGCATGCTGCCGGCGCTGATGTCGGCGTCCATGGTGGCCAGCACCGCACGCAGCTGCGCCAACTGGGTCTTGTTCATGCGGCGCGCGGCCAGGGCGGCGAGTTCGCCCTCGACGATCTGGCGCGCGCGGATGATCTCGAAGGGCCCGCTGGCGTCGCCCACCGACCGGGCCTTGCGCGCGGGCGGCGTGTCCAGCACATGCACGCCGGAGCCCACACGCACGTCCACCAGGCCTTCCACCTCCAGCGCGATGATGGCTTCGCGCACGGAAGGGCGCGACACGCCCAGCTGCTGCGCCAGTTCACGTTCCGCGGGCAGGCGGCTGCCGGGAGGGAATTCGCCGGATCGCATGCCGGCACGGATCTGGTCCGCGATCTGGCGGTACAGGCGACGGGGTTCGATGGTTTGCAGGGGCACGGGGCGGGGCTGGCCGATGAAGACAGAGGTGGTCAAGTGGTCAGACCACTTGAGCGCTGCCGATTCTCGGTTTGCGCGCGGCCACGGGCGCCCCGAGGAAACCCCAGCGCAAGGGCGCTGGGTGGCTTGGCGCTCAGTGCCAGCTTGCAAGGCTTTGCTCCACGCCGTGCTGACGCAGGGCCGCCAGGGCCAAGGCCATGTTCCGCGCCAGCGGTTCGCAATCCGCCAGGTCGCCGAAGACGGTGGCGAAGCGCAGCCAGTGGCGGGCGGCATCCAACGCATCCGTGGGCGCTGCCGCCAGGTGCGCTTGCAGTGCGCCCGCAAGTGGGTCGTCGATGGCATACCGCGCGCCCGTTTCATCTTGGCCGCTCAGGTAGTGCACCCAGGCGGCCAGGCCCAAGGCCAGATGCTTGATGGGTTGGCCTTGCACCAGGCGCTGGCGCACGGTGCCCAGCAGCCGCTGCGGCAGCTTCTGCGTCCCGTCCATGGCGATCTGCTGCGTGCGGTGCGCCAGGGCCGGGTTGGCGAAGCGCTGCAGCAAGGCGGCGCGGTAGGTCTCGTGGTCCAGGCCCGGCAGGGCGGGCAGAGTGGGCGCCACCTCGTCGCGCAGCAGGGCATCCACAAAGCGGCGCAGCGGCTCGTGGCCCAGTGCCGCATCCACGGTGGCCCAGCCGGCCGCGGCGCCCAGGTAGGCGATGCAGGAATGCGCGCCGTTGACCATGCGCAGCTTCAGCGTTTCCCAAGGTGCGGCCTCAGGCACGAAGCGGGCACCGCCGTGTTGCCAATCCGGGCGGCCGGCGGCGAAGTGGTCTTCCACCGCCCAGTCGAAGAAGGGTTCGGCCAGCACGGGTGCGGCGTCCTGGCAGCCCAGGGCTCGCGACACCACATCCACGTCGGCGGCGGTGGTGCGCGGCACGATGCGGTCCACCATGCTGCAGGGGAAGCTGCAGTGCGTCGTGATCCAGTCCGCCAGCGCGGGGTCCAAGCGTTCGGCCAGCGCCAGCAGCAGGCCGCGCAGCGTGTGGCTGTTGGCAGGCAGGTTGTCCAGCGACAGCAGCGTGATGCCGCCGAGGCCTTGTGCGCGGCGTAGCGCCAGACTGCGCGCCAGGTAACCCAGCGCGCTGCGGGGTGCGTCGGGCTGGGTCAGGTCGGCCACTATGTCCGGGTGGTCCCATTGCAGCGTGCCGTTAGCAGGATCGCGGCAGTAGCCCTTTTCGGTGATGGTGAGGCTGACGATGCGTGTGGCCGCTGCGGCCAGGCGCTGCAGCACGGCGGCTGGGTTGTCGGGTGCGACCAGCAGTTCGCGCACGCAGCCGACCACCTGCAAGTGCTGACGGGCTTGGCCGTGTTCGTCAGCATCACGCGTGGCCACGGTGTACAGGCCTTGTTGCGGCACCAGCGCATCCCGCACGTCGGCGTGGCGCAGCGACACACCACAGATGCCCCAGCGCAGGTCGCCGGTCGCGTGCAGGGCTGCTTCGGTGGCCACCGCCATGTGCGCGCGCACGAAAGCGCCCATGCCCAGGTGCACGATGCCCAACTGCAAGTCTTCGCGCCGGTAGCGCGGCTGCTGCATGCCAGCGGGCAGGGCTGCCAACGCCGATGTGTTCAATCTCTCCGGTCCGCTCACCAGTCCCACAGCGTGCCGTCGCGCTGCAGCCGGTTCACCGGCAGGTAGGCGCGCTGGTAGGGGTACTTCGCTGCCAAGCTCTCGTCGATCTCCACACCATGGCCCGGCGTTTCACCCGGGTGCATGAAACCGGCCTCGTAGCGGTAGGCGTGCGGGAACACTTCATCTGTCGCCTCGTTGTGCGGCATGTGTTCCTGGATGCCGAAGTTGGGCACCCACAGGTCAAAGTGCAGCGCTGCGCCCATGCACACCGGCGACAGGTCGGTGGCGCCGTGGCTGCCGGTGCGCACCTGGTGCAGCGCCGCCAGGTCCGCAATGCGGCGCAGGTGCGTGATGCCGCCGGCATGGACCACGGTCGTGCGTATGAAGTCGATCAACTGGTTCTGGATCAGGTCCTTGCAGTCCCAGATGCTGTTGAAGACCTCGCCCACTGCCAGCGGCGTGGTGGTGTGCTGGCGGATCAGGCGGAAGGCTTCCTGGTTTTCGGCCGGCGTGGCGTCTTCCATCCAGAACAGGCGGTAGGGCTCCAGGTCCTTGCCCAGGCGCGCGGCTTCGATGGGTGTCAGGCGGTGGTGCACGTCGTGCAGCAGCTCGTGGTCCCAGCCTATGGCGTTGCGCACGGCTTCAAACAGCTGGGGCGCGTGGCGCAGGTACTTGGGTGTGTCCCAGTCCTGTTCGGTGGGCAGGCCGCGGGTGGCGGGTTCGTAGGCCTTGCCATCCGTGGCCACACCGTAGACCTTGTTGAGCCCCGGCACGCCGCTCTGCGCGCGAATGGCGCGATAGCCCAGCGCCGCCTGACGCTGCACCTCGTCCACCGTCTCGGCAATGTCGCGGCCGTTGGCATGCGCGTAGACCAGCACCCGTTCGCGGCTGGAGCCGCCCAGCAGCTGGTACAGCGGCATGCCGGCCGCCTTGGCCTTGATGTCCCACAGCGCCGTGTCCACCGCGGCAATGGCGCTCATGGTCACCGGCCCGCGCCGCCAGTAGGCACCGCGGTACAGGTACTGCCAGGTGTCTTCGATGCGGTGGGCGTCGCGCCCGATCAGCAGCGGAATGACGTGGTCGTTGAGGTAGCTGGCGACCGCCAGTTCGCGGCCGTTGAGCGAGCCGTCACCGATGCCGACCAGACCCTGGTCCGTCTCCAGTTTCAGGGTGACGAAGTTGCGCCCGGGGCTGCAGACGATGACACGCGCACCGGTGATCTTCATGCCGGCCTTCCGCGGCGAGCCTGCTTCAGCCGCGGCCGGCGAAGGGCATCTTGGTGGCCATGACGTTGACGAACATCATGTTGGTCGACAAGGGCATGCGTGCCATGGTCATGAAGGCATCGGCCACGTGCTGCAGGTCCATGCGCGGCTCGGGCTTGGTGCTGCCGTCGGCCTGCAGCACGCCGGCCACCATGCGCGCCGTCATGTCGCTGGCGGCGTTGCCGATGTCGATCTGACCGACCGCGATGTCAAAGGGCCGGCCGTCCAGCGCCGCCGTCTTGGTCAGGCCACTGACCGCGTGTTTGGTGGCGGTGTAGGCGATGGTGCCCGGCCGCGGCGTGGTGGCAGAAATGCTGCCGTTGTTGATGATGCGGCCGCCCTGCGGCGACTGCGCCTTCATCACGCGGAAGGCGTTGCTGAGGCAGTAGAAGGCGCCGTTGAGGTTGACGTCCACCACCTGGCGCCATTCGGCGGCCGTGATGAGGTCTGGTGTCTTGGCCGCCAGGCCACCGCCGGCGTTGTTGAACAGCAGGTCGACACGGCCGAAGCGCTGCACCATGGTGTCGAACGCGGCGCGGACTTCTTCGTCGTTGGCCACGTTGCAGGGCAGGGGCACAGCTTGGGCGGCGTTGGCGGCGGCCAGGCCGGCGGTTTCGGCCAGGGCGTCGGCCCGGCGGCCGACGAGTCCGACGGTCCAGCCTTCGGCCAGCAGGGCCAGGGCGCAGGTGCGGCCGATGCCGCTGCCGGCGCCGGTGACGATGGCGATCTTGTTCATGTTCAGTGGTTGTCCTTGGGCAGGAATCAGTGGTTGTCTTTGGGGACAAAAGCGCCCCGCTTGCCAACGAGAAAGTCCAGGTCCGCGCCTTCGTCGGCTTGCAGCACGTGGTCGATGTAAAGCTTCCAGTAGCCGCTTTGCAGCGGGGGCACGGGTGGCGTCCAGCTGGCGCGGCGACGCTCCAGTTCCGCGTCGTCCACATGCAGGTGCAGCTTGCGGCCTGCCACGTCCAGCGTGATCAGGTCGCCGTTCTTCACCAGGGCCAGCGTGCCACCCGCGGCGGCTTCGGGCGCGGTGTGCAGCACCACGGTGCCGTAGGCCGTGCCGCTCATGCGCGCGTCGCTGATGCGGACCATGTCGGTGATGCCTTTGCGCAAGACCTTGGGCGGCAGCGGCATGTTGCCCACCTCGGCCATGCCGGGGTAGCCCTTGGGGCCGCAGTTCTTCAGCACCAGGATGCAGGTTTCGTCGACGTCCAGGTTCTCGTCGTCTATGCGCTTGTGGAAATCGTCGCTGTCTTCAAACACCACGGCGCGGCCCGTGTGCTGCATCAGCGCAGGCGTGGCGGCGCTGGGTTTGATGACGGCACCACGCGGCGCCAGGTTGCCACGCAGCACGGCGATGCCGGCCTTGGCCTTGAAGGGCTGGGTAAAAGTCTTGATGACTCGTGGGTCGAAGTTCTGCGCGTCGGCGATGTTTTCGCCCATGGTCTTGCCGGTGGCCGTGACCGCGCCCAGGTGCAGCACGGATGCGATCTCCTTCATCACCGCGGGCAGGCCGCCGGCGTAGCAGAAGTCTTCCATCAGGTGTTC
>JANOAM010000413.1:0-2277 GCA_031411215.1 Betaproteobacteria bacterium | reverse complement strand
CTGGGCGAAGACGTGCAGGTGTGGCTGACCTTCCCGCCCGGCTTCAACCCCAAGCGAAAACACGCGGTGACGCATGTCATCCACGGCGGCCCCTTCGCGGCGGCTGGCGACGCCTTCAGCTTTCGCTGGAACACACATGTCTTCGCGGCCGCCGGGCACGTCATCGCCCAGGTCAACTTCCACGGCTCCAGCGGCTTTGGCCATGCCTTCCGCCACAGCCTGATCGGCCGCCAGGGCGAACTGGAATTGCAGGACATCGAAGCCACGACGGACTGGTTGTTGCAGCAGCCCTGGGCCGACAAGAGCCGGCTCTTCGCCACCGGCGGCAGCTACGGTGGCTTCCTGGTGGCGTGGATGAACGGCCACGTACCTGCGGGCCGCTACCGGGCCCACGTGTGCCATGCCGGCGTCTTCGACCGCATCTCCACCTTCAGCGCCGACAGCTACCCCGTGCGCCCCAAGGACCTGGCTGCCCATTACTGGGAAGACATGCCGCGTGTGCTGGCGCAGAGCCCGCATGCCAGCGCCGCACACATGGACACGCCCACGCTGGTGATCCACGGCGCGCAGGACTTCCGTGTGCCGGATTGCAACGGGCTGGCCTACTACAACACGCTGAAGGCGCGCGGTGTCGATGCACGCCTGCTGTGGTTCCCGGACGAGAACCACTGGGTGCTGAAGCCGCGCAATTCGCTGCTCTGGTACCGCGAGTTCGCGGACTGGCTGGCGCGGCACGGTGGCCGCGCCGCAACTAAGGCGTTGCGCGCGGCGCGGTCTTGAGCAGGTCGGCCAGCGCGGCCTTGTAGAAGCGCGCCAGGCCCGTGGTGCCATGGCCGCGCGTGTCGGCGCTGGCCGGGATCAGCATCAGCCTGCCGCCGCGCACACGCGCCACTTCGCGTTCCATGATGCCCAGCTCCGGCGGGTTGCGTTCGTCGTCCGCCGCGTTGATGACCAAGAGCGTGCCGCGCACACGTTCCAGCCCCGGCGACGCGTTGAAGTCGCGGGATGACTCCCACTGGAACAGGAAGTCATTGGCGTCGGCGGTGAAGGGCGCGGCCAGGCGATCGTCCCAGAACTTGTCGGCCGCTGAGCGTGTCGGCGCGGCCTTGTAGTAGGCCTGGTTGCCGCCATTGGTGGCCAGGCCGTAGAAGAGGTTGGCCATGCGCACGCCGCGTGGTTGTGTCGTGTAGTTGCCGCCTTGCCAGTCCGGGTCCTGGCGGATGGATTCCGTCAGCATGCGGCGCAGCAGCCAGTTGCGGCCGGCCATCTCCGTCGGCTGACAGGCCATGGGCACCCACACGTCGGCCAGCTCCGGGTAGTTCACTGCCCACAGCCACGTGTGCATGCCGCCCATGGAGTTGCCGATGACCAGACGCAGGTGCTTGATGCCCAGGCCCTGCGTCACCAGCAGCATCTGCGCGCGCACCATGTCGTCGTAGTTGTAGCGCGGGAACTTGGCCCGCAGGCCGTCGGACGGTTTGGTGGATTTGCCGGTGCCGATGGCGTCCGGCAGGATGATGAAGTAGCGCGTGGCGTCCAGCGGCTGGCCGGCACCGAAGAGCTCGCCCGCGAAGGCCGGCGTCAGCATGCCGGCACCGCTGCCGCCCGTGCCGTGCAGCACCAGCACGGGTTCGCCCGCCGGGTTGCCGACGGTGGTGTAGTGCAGCTTCAGTTCGGGCAGCGTTTCGCCGGTGCTGAACTTGAAGTCGCGTGCCACCCAGTCGCCTTCCCTGGGTGCCGGGTAGTCCGCAGCGAAGGCGGGCAGGGCGGTCAGCAGCCACAGCGTGGCCAGGATGCTCAGCAGTCTCTTCATGGTCGTCTCCAGCGGGTGCCGGCCCATGATGGTGGCCCGCAGGAGCCCCGGCAATCCGGGTGCGCCCGGTGGGCAAAACCGGGGTCGGCACAATCCACCGTCATGCCTGCAACCCACGCCTTCCAAGCTGCCATCGTCGACCTTGACGGCACCATGGTCGACACTGTGGGCGACTTCGAAGTCGCCCTGGGCCGTGCCCTGCAAGACCTGTCGTTTCCGCCCGTGGACCGTGCCTTCATCCAGCGCACGGTGGGCAAGGGCTCGGAGCACCTGATCCGCAGCACCTTGGCCCAGGTGGGTGCGCCGGCAGCGTTGTACGACCGGGCCTGGGACCGCTACCAGCACCACTACCTGGTCATCAACGGCCAGCACTCGGACGTCTACCCCGGTGTGCTGGAAGGGCTGCAGGCGTTGCGGGCTGCGGGCCTGAAGCTGGCCTGCCTGACCAACAAGCCGACGGCCTT
>JANOAM010000412.1:0-9611 GCA_031411215.1 Betaproteobacteria bacterium | reverse complement strand
CGCGATGTTGTCCAGCAGCGGCTCCACCACCAGGGCTTCGCCGCAGGCTTCCATGGTGGCCATCAGGTCCATGGCGCCGCCGCCAAAGCCGCCGTCGGCTTCGGGCAGGGCCAGTGCGGTCAGGCCCATGTCGGCCAAGGTGGCCCAGGTGCTGCTGCCGAAGCCGCTGTCGCTGCGCACGATGGCCTGGCGCTGTTCAAAGCCGTAGCTGTTGGCCAGCATCTTGCCAACGGCGTCGGCCAGTTGCTGTTGTTCGTCTGTGAGTTCGAAGTTCATGGTCTTGTGCCCTGGTCCGCCAAGTCAAAGACCCAGCGTCATCTTGGCGATGATGTTGCGCTGGATCTCGTTGCTGCCCGCATAGATGCTGGCCTTGCGGAAGTTGAAGTAACGCGGCGCCAGGCGCGACGTGAAGTGGTCTATGGCGCCGTGGTCCACGGCCTTGAAGGGCTGGGCGTTCGGCCCCACGGCCTGCATCATCAGTTCGGTGATGGCCTGCTGCACTTCCGTGCCGCGTATCTTCAGCATCGACACGTCCGCGCCCGGCGGCTGGCCGGTGCGGCGCATCTTGTCCAGGAAGCGCATGGACGTGAGTTCCAGCGCGTCCAGTTCCACCTCCACACGCGTCAGCTTGTCGCGGAAACGCGGGTCGTTGATCAGCGGCTGGCCGTTCTTCAGTTCGCGCCGGGCCAGGTCTTTCAGCGCGGCCAGTTCGCGGCGGGAAGAGCCCACGCTGCCCGACCCCATGCGTTCGTGGCCCAGCAGGTACTTGGCCACCGTCCAGCCCTTGTTCTCTTCGAACACCAGGTTCTCTTGCGGCACCACCACGTCGTCGAAGAAGACTTCGTTCACCTCATGCCCGCCGTCCATCAGGATCAGCGGGCGCACGGTGATGCCGGGTGTCTTCATGTCGATCAGCAGGAAGCTGATGCCTTCCTGGCGCTTTTCGGCCGTGGTGTCGGTGCGCACCAGGCAGAAGATCCAGTCGCCGTACTGGCCCAGCGTGGTCCAGATCTTCTGGCCGGTGACGCGGTAAACATGGCCGTCCTTCACCGCGCGGGTTTTCAGCGCGGCCAGGTCAGACCCGGCGCCGGGTTCTGAATAGCCCTGGACCCAGAAGTCCTCACCCGTGCGTATGCGCGGCAGGAAGCGGGCCTTCTGTTCCGGTGTGCCGAACTTCAGCAGCACCGACGCGCACATGCTGGGGCCGAAGGGCGGCAGCGTGGGTGCACCGGCCAGGCCAAACTGTTCGTCGTACAGGTAGCGGCGTGTCACGTCCCAGCCCGTGCCGCCCCACTCCACCGGCCAGTGCGGCACGGACCAGCCCTGGTCGGCAAGGATGCGGTGCCAGCGGCCGTAGTCTTCCTTGGCTAACCCGTGATAACCGACGACCTTGTCGCGGATGTCGGTGGGGATGTTCGCTTCCAGCCAGCCACGCACTTCGTCGCGGAAGGCCAGTTCGTCGGCGGAATAGTTCAGGTCCATGACGCGCTTTCAGTTCTCTTCAGATCGTTGGAGTCTCACACCGCCGTCTGGCCGGGCAGCTGCCGGGTGACAGGGTGGGAACTGGACAGGCCACCGTCCACCGCGATGGCCTGGCCGTTGACATAGCTGGACTGGTCCGACGCCAGGAACAGCGCCACGTTGGCCAGTTCTTCCGGCTGCGCCGCGCGGCGCAGCGGGTTCAGGCGGCCCAGCTTGGCCTCCGATCCCTTGTCGCGTGCGTAGTCGAACACGGGTTTGGTCATGCCGGTTTCCGTCAGGCCCGGACACAGCGCGTTGACGCGCACGCCGCTTTCGCACAGTTGTTGCGCCGACACCGTGACCAGGTTGATGACACCGGCCTTGGACGCGGAATACGCCGGGCCACCTGCGCCCGAGCGGATGCCCGCCACCGACGCAGTGCAGACGATGGACCCACCGCGGCCCGCGTCCACCATGGCCTTTCCGGCGTGTTTGACCATCAGCCAGGGGCCGATGAGATTCACGCGCAGCACCTCGGTCCAGGCTTCGGGCGTGGTGTCGAAGATGCCGTCGCGCCCGCCCGAGATGCCGGCGTTGGCGAAGGCCACATCCAGCTGCCCGTATTGCTTCAGTGCGGTGGCGACAAGCTCCGCCACGTCGGCTTCCACACCCGCGTCCATCTGCAGCGCGATTGCATGCCCGCCGGCCTGCTGCACCAGGCGTGCGGTTTCATGCACGGCGTCCGTCTTGTCGCCCAGCACCAGCTTCGCACCTTCTGCCGCAAAACGCAGCGCCGACGCGCGGCCGATGCCTGAGCCCGCGCCAGTGATGACGGCGACCTTGCCACTCAATTGCAGCGTCATGTGCAACTCCTAGTTTCGGAACCCGGCCGCAAAAGCGGCATCTTCTTCGCTGTTCGGGTGCAGGCCCAATTCATGGCGGCCCACCACCAGGTGGTGCACCTCGTCCGGCCCGTCGGCCAGGCGCAGCGTGCGCTGCTGCGCGTACATGTGGGCCAGCGGCGTGTGCTGGGACACACCCAAGGCGCCGTGCATCTGGATGGCCTGGTCGATGATCAGGCAAACCCGTTCCGGCACCAGCGCCTTGACCATGTGCACCCACAGGCGTGCGTCGCGGTTGCCCATCACGTCCATGGCCTTGGCGGCCTTCAGCACCATCAGGCGCATGGATTCGATTTCGATGCGGGCGCGCGAGATGATCTCCACGTTCCCACCCAGCCACACCAGCTGCTTGCCGAAGGCCTTGCGCGACAGGCCGCGCTTGACCATCAGGTCCAGCGCCTTTTCTGCCGCGCCAATGGAGCGCATGCAGTGGTGGATGCGGCCCGGGCCCAGGCGCAGCTGCGAGATCTCGAAACCACGGCCCTCACCCAGCAGGATGTTGGACTGCGGCACGCGCACGTTGTCGAACAGGATGTGCATGTGGCCATGCGGCGCGTGGTCTTCGCCGAACACATGCATGGCGCCCAGGATCTTCACGCCCGGCGTGTCCTTGGGCACCAGGATCATGGACTGCTGGCTGTGCGAAGCCGCGTCCGGGCTGGTGCGCACCATGGTGATGAGGATCTTGCAGCGTGGGCTGCCCGCGCCGCTGATGTAGTGCTTTTCGCCGTTGATGACCCAGTCGTCACCGTCCAGCACCGCGGTGGTGGCGATGTTCTTGGCGTCGCTGGACGCGTGGTGCACTTCCGTCATGGCGTAGGCGGACCGGATCTCGCCGGCCAGCAGGGGCTTCAGCCACTTTTCCTTCTGCGCCGGGGTGCCCACACGTTCCAGCACCTCCATGTTGCCGGTGTCCGGCGCGCTGCAATTCATGCATTCGCTGGCCAGCAGGTTCTTGCCCAGCTCGGACGCGATGTAGGCGTAGTCCAGGTTGGACAGGCCTTCACCGGTGTCGGCATCCGGCAGGAAGAAGTTCCACAGGCCTTCCTTCTTGGCCTGGTCCTTGGCGGCGTTCAGCAGTTCCAGCTGACCGGGCGCGTACTGCCAGCGGTCATCACCCGTGCGGCCTTCGCTCAGCGCGTTGAACTTGACGCTCATCGGGTCCACGGTCTGGGTGATGAAGCGCTTGACGTGTTCGTACAGCGGCATGGCCTTGGCGGACATGCGCAGGTCGTTCAGCTCGTCAGTGGGGTTCAGGCCGAAGCCGGACGTGGTGTGGGGGGTTTGGTGCATGGCGGGGTTCTCCGGCAGGGTCCCGCACGCCGGGACCAACAGCGCAGTGTGGGGCCCCGCCCGGGGCCGGGCAATCCGCTTGGCGACAGCACGCGCAAGGGTTTGCCCCGATCGTTTGCCTCGTTCAGGCCGGCTGGACCTGCAGATGCGACGCCAGCACCCGCGCCACGTGAAGAGCTTGACGCTGCGCACCGTCGGCGATCTGGTGCCTGCAGCTGGTGCCGTCGGCCACGATGAGCGCGTCGGGCCGTGCACGCACGGCGGGCAGCAGGCTCAGTTCGGCCATCTGCAGGGACACGTCGTGGTGCGCGGCCTCATAGCCGAAGGCACCGGCCATGCCGCAGCAGGAGCTTTCGATCACGGCGACATCGGCGCCCGGGATCAGGCGCAGCACCTCCAGCACCGGCGGCATGGCGCCAAAGGCCTTCTGGTGGCAGTGGCCATGCACCAGCAGCGGCTGCGTGGCGG
This sequence comes from Betaproteobacteria bacterium, assembly GCA_031411215.1. GTDB lineage: Bacteria > Pseudomonadota > Gammaproteobacteria > Burkholderiales > Burkholderiaceae_C > Rubrivivax. The sequence continues at coordinate 5,487 of JANOAM010000412.1, read as the reverse complement.
CGCGCAAGTCCAGCTTCAGGCGGCCGGCCTGCTGTTCGCGGGCCAGGAATTCTTCGAACAGCAACGCCTGCGCCGCGAGGCGTTGCGCCGGATCGCCTAAACCCATGACCAGCAGTTCGTCGCGCAGCGACAGCAGGCAGGAAGGCTCCAGTCCGACGATGGCGATGCCCGCGGCTACAAAGGGCGTGAAGGTGCGCACCAGTGCGGCGGCGCGGGCCTTGGCCTCGTCGGCCAGGCCCGCCGCCAGCAGCGTGCGGCCGCAGCAAGGCGCCTTGCCGTCGTCCTGCATGGCCACATGCACGGCGTAGCCCGCGGCCTGCAGCACACGCACGGCGTCGCTGGCGTTTTCGGTTTCGAAATTGCCGTTGAAGGTGTCCACGAACAGCACCACGGCCAGCCCACCCTGCTTGGCGGCGGCCAGCACCTGCGCCGCTGTGGCCAGCCCCAGCGTGGGCGCGGTGTGGGCAAAGGTGTCACGCCTGAAGCGCGGCAATGATCGGCGCGCCGACAGGCCCAGCCAGCGCTCGGACAGGCCGCGGGCCAGCGGCAGGCGGTCACGCAGGTTGAAGAGCCAAGGCAGGCGGCTGGCCAGCGGTGCGTAGTCGGGCAGGCGGGCGATGAGCCGGTCCTTCAAGGAGATGCCACGCTCGGCCGCACGCTGCGCGGTGACCTCCAGCTTCATCTTGGCCATGTCCACGCCGGTGGGGCAGTCACGCCGGCAGCCCTTGCAGCCCACACACAGGTCCAGCGCGTCCTGCACCGCGTCAGACGTGATGCCGCCGGGGATCTGGCCCGACAGCGCCAGGCGCAGCGTGTTGGCGCGGCCGCGGGTCAGGTGCTGTTCGTCGCGTGTGACGCGGTAGCTGGGGCACATGGTGCCGGCGTCGAACTTGCGGCAGTGGCCGTTGTTGTTGCACATCTCCACGGCCTTGGCCAGGCCGCCGGTGTTGTCGCCGCCGCTGCCCGGCGCGCTGGTCTGCTCCGTCACCGGGTTGTTCTGCACATTCCACGCCGACCAGTCGAACACGGGTGTGAGCGGGATGGTCTTGTAGCCGGGCGCAAAGCGGAACAGCGCCGCGTCGTCCATCTTCGGCGGGTCGATGATCTTGCCAGGGTTGAGCACGCCGCCCGGGTCCAGGTGGGTCTTGATGGCGCGGAAGGCTTCGTTGAGCTTGGGCCCGAACTGCCAGTCGATCCATTCGCCACGGCACAGGCCGTCGCCGTGTTCGCCGCTGTAGGCGCCCTTGTACTTGCGCACCAGTTCGCTGGCTTCTTCAGCGATGGCACGCATCTTCTTGGCGCCGTCCCGTCGCATGTCCAGGATGGGCCGCACATGCAACGTACCCACCGACGCGTGTGCGTACCAGGTGCCGCGGCTGCCGTGTTTGCGGAAGACCTGGGTCAGCGCGTCGGTGTACTCGGCCAGGTGCTGCAGCGGCACGGCGCAGTCTTCGATGAAGCTCACGGGCTTGCCGTCGCCCTTGAGGCTCATCATGATGTTGAGGCCCGCCTTGCGCACTTCCCACAGCGCCTTCTGGGGGGTGTCGGCTTCCATGCGCACCACGCTGCCGGGCAGGCCCAGGTCGCCCATCAGTTCGACCAGCTGGTTGAGCTGGTGCACCAGCGCGAGTTTGTCGTCGCCGCTGAATTCGACCAGCAGGATGGCCTCGGGCGCGCCGATCAGTGCTGTTTCGATGACCGGCCGGAACGCCGGGTTGGCGCGGCTCAGCTCGATCATCGTGCGGTCCACCAGCTCCACCGCGCTGGGGCCCAGCTTGACGATGTGCTGCGCCGAGTCCATGGCCGCATGGAAGGTCGGGAAGTTCACCACCCCCAGCACCTTGGCCCTGGGCAGCGGCGCCAGCTGCAGCGTCAGGCTCTTGGTCACCGCCAACGTGCCTTCGGCGCCGACCAGCAGGTGCGCCAGGTTGACGCTGCCGTCGCCGGTGTACGGCCTTTCGCTGCGCGGGCGGAAGATGTCCAGGTTGTAGCCGGCCACACGCCGCAGCACCTGCGGCCAGCGCTCGTCGATCTCGGCGGCGTGTTGTTCGGCCAGGCCGCGGACGAAATCGGCGATCTGGCGCTCGCGTGGGCCGAGGTTCGCGACCGGGCCGAAGTTCACCAGGCTGCCGTCCGCCAGCCAGGCGCTGATGCCGGCCACGTTGTGCACCATGTTGCCGTAGGCGATGCTGCGGCTGCCGCAGGAGTTGTTGCCCGCCATGCCACCCAGCGTGGCCTGCGCGCTGGTGGACACGTCCACCGGGAACCACAGGCCGTGCGGCTTCAGCTCGGCATTGAGGTGGTCCAGCACCATGCCGGGTTCGACCTCGGCCGTCATCTCTTCTCTGTCGAAGGCCAGCAGGCGGCGCAAGTACTTGCTGCTGTCGATGACCAGGGCCGCTCCCGTCGTCTGCCCGCATTGCGACGTGCCGCCGCCACGTGGCAGCAGCGGCACCTTCAGATCACGTGCGATGGCCATGGCGGTGACGACGTCGGCGGCGGTCTTCGGCACCAGCACGCCCAACGGCACTTGCTGGTAGATGGACGCGTCGGTGGCGTAACGTCCACATGACGCGGCGTCGAACAAGACTTCGCCTTGGGTTTCGGCGCGCAGACGGCGCTGCAGCGTGTCCCTCATGCGCGGGCTCCTGCCTGCAGCTGACCGGCGCGCATCAGTTCCAGCACCGCGTCGCGCTTGTGTTCCATGTGGGTGACGAGCAACTGGCGCAGGCCTGGCGCGTCGCGCGCCGCCAGCAGTTCCAGCATGCGGTCGTGCTCCGCCACGGCGCGCTGCCACTTGGCCTCATCCAGGTTGGACCGGTAGCGCAGCGCCTGCAGCCGCGCGTTGACGTTGCGCCAGGTCTGCGTCAGCACGGGGTTGCGCGCAGCGGCGTTGATCAGCGTATGGATCTGCGCGTTGTGGCGGTAGTAGGTGGACAGGTCGCGCCGCGTGAACGCAGCCAGCATCTCGTAGTGCAGCGCGCGGATCTCGGCCAGTTCAGCGTCGGTGATGCGCTGCGCCGCCAGTTCGCCCGACTGGCCTTCCAGCCCGGCGATGACTTCGAAGGTGTCGGCCACGTCCTGCTCACCCAGGCTGGCGGCCACGGCGCCGCGGTTGGGCAGCAGTTCCACCAGGCCTTCGGCGGCCAGGGTCTTGATGGCCTCACGCAAGGGCGTGCGCGACACCTGCAGCTGTTCGCTCAACTCACGCTCGTTGAGCTTGGCGCCGGGTGCGATGCGGCCTTCGACGATGTGCTGGCGCAAGCGCGTCACCACTTCCTGGTGCAGGGCCTGGCGGGGGATGGAAATGATCTCGGCCAAGACGGTGCCTTTGGGTGAAACTAGAAACGCATACAAAAACAAGCTCGATCGGAGTGGCATTCTAGGGTGCCATGGATTGACAAATGAATTTTGTATGCAAAACTTTTGAGAACGACCGCTTGGAACAACGCCCAAGACAGCGCTTTGGAAAGTCCCACACCATGATCCCGCTCGACCAGCATCCCAGCGGCCGCCACTTCCTGCAGATCCCCGGCCCCAGCCCCGTGCCGGACCGCATCCTGCGGGCGATGAGCCTGCCCACCATCGACCACCGCGGCCCCGAGTTCGCGCACCTGGGCAAGAAGGTGATCAGCGGCCTGCAGCAGATCTTCCAGACCCGGCACCCGGTGGTCATCTACCCGGCGTCCGGCACCGGTGCCTGGGAGGCCGCGCTGGCCAACACCATGAGCCCGGGCGACGCGCTGCTGATGTTCGAGACCGGCCACTTCGCCACGCTGTGGCAGAAGATGGCACTGCGCCTGGGCCTGCAGCCGGAATTCCTGTCCCAGCCCGGCACCTGCGAAACCACCGGCCTGCCGCTGTCCTGGCGCCGCGGCGTCGATGCCGTCCTGATCGAACAACGCCTGCGCGCCGACGCGGGCCACACCATCAAGGCCGTGTGCGTGGTGCACAACGAGACGTCCACCGGCGTCACCAGCGACATCGCCGCTGTGCGCCGCGCGATGGACGCGGCGCGCCACCCGGCCCTGCTGCTGGTCGACAGCATCTCGGGCCTGGCCAGCGCCGACTACCGGCACGACGAATGGGGCGTGGACGTCACGGTCAGCGGCTCGCAGAAGGGCCTGATGCTGCCGCCCGGCATCAGCTTCAACGCGCTGAGCCCCAAGGCGCTGGAGGTCAGCAAGACCGCGAAGCTGCCCCGCGCCTTCTGGGCCTGGGACGAGATCGTCGAGATGAACGCCACCGGCTACTGGCCCTACACGCCCAACACCAACCTGCTCTACGGCCTGAGCGAAGCGCTGGACATGCTGCTGGAACAAGGCCTGCCGGCCGTGTTTGCGCGCCACCAACGCTGGGCCGAAGGTGTGCGTGCGGCGGTGCGGGCCTGGGGGCTGCCCATCCAGTGCGCCGACCCGGCCGTGTATTCCCCGGTGCTGACTGGTGTGGTGACGCCGGTGGGCGTGGATGCCGACCAGCTGCGCAAGCTGATCCACACACGCTTTGACCTGTCACTGGGCACGGGCCTGGGCAAGGTGCGCGGCCGCATGTTCCGCATCGGCCACCTGGGCGACTGCAACGACCTGACGCTGATGGCGGCGCTGTCGGGCGTGGAGATGGGTTTCAAGCTGGCCGGTGTAGCCACCGCCGGCAGCGGCGTGCTGGCAGCGATGGACTACTTTGCGTCGCACGCGGTGCAGAACACAAACTAGACGGAGACATCACCATGCAAAGACGAACCCTCATCCAGGCCGCCACCGCAGCGGCCACCACGCTGGCACTGCCGGGGCTGCGCGCGCAGACCTTGCCGTCAGGCCCCATCCGCATCGTCGTCGGCTTCCCGCCGGGCGGCGGCACCGACGCGCTGGCACGCATCCTGGCCGCCAAGCTGACGCAGATGTGGGGCCAGCAGGTCAACGTCGAGACCAAGGCCGGCGCTGCCGGCGTGCTGGCCGCGGAATACACCGCCCAGCAGCCCGCGGACGGCCTGACGCTGATGATGGCGCACATCAACAGCCATGCCTTGGCGCCCAGCCTGCAGCCCAAGCTGCGCTACGACCCGGTGGCCGACTTCACGCCCATCGCGATGGTGGGTGTCACGCCCAACCTGCTGGTGTGCAACCTGCAGCAGCCGGCCAAGACCGTGCCCGACATCGTGGCGCTGTGCAAGGCCAAACCGGGCCAGGTCAGCTTCGGGTCGGCTGGCCCGGGATCGGCCCAGCACCTGGCGCTGGAACTCTTCAAGCAGCGTGCGGCGGTGGACGCGCTGCACGTGCCCTACAAGGGCAGCGCGCCCGTCATCACGGACCTCATCGGCGGACAGATCCAGTACGCCTTTGAAACCATGACCGCCGCCACGCCACACGTGAAGAACGGCCGCCTGCTGGCCATTGCACAAACCCGGGCGCGGCGCGCCAAGGGCCACCCGAACGTGCCGACCATGGCCGAGCTGGGCTACCCGGGCTTCGAGGCCACCACCTGGTACGG
>JANOAM010000411.1:0-1629 GCA_031411215.1 Betaproteobacteria bacterium | reverse complement strand
GCAAGGCGAAAGTGACACCCGCATCGCCGCCTTGAACGAGGTGGTGACCGCGGCGGACCCCGCGTTGGCCGCCTTTGTCCAGGCCGTGCTGGCTGATGAGGTCAAGCTCGCTGGCGGCAAGGCGCTGATCGTGCGCGACGGCAAGGCCACGGACGCGGCCACAGGCGCTCCAGTGCCGCTGCCGGAGACGTTGGAAGACGTCGTCAACCCCAACCGTGTGCGCCGCGAACTGGAAAGTGCGCTGGCCGCTCTGAAGCTTTTTTCGCCTGACCGCGCCGAGCGCGCGAAGGCGGTCACCGAGCTCAAGGACCAGGCCGACGAAGGTAAGTTGGTGCTGATCCAGAAGGCCGAAGCCTCTGAGACCGACCCCGGCATCAAGGCCCAGCTGGCGCTGCTGAAAGCGGCCGTGCTGATCTCGTCCACCGACAAGGCCAAGCGCCTGGCCGCCGCGCAATTGCTGGCCGACAGTGACCAGCCCGCCACCAAGAGCCTGCTGCTGGAACGCCTGGCTGCTGAGAGTGACGGCGAGGTGAAGGCGGCGCTCAACAAGTCGCTGTCCAACGTCGCCGGCCGTCTGGCCTGGGGCGAACGCCTGGGGGTGCTGTTCACCGGCATCAGCCTGGGCAGCATCCTGCTGCTGGCTGCGCTGGGCCTGGCCATCACCTACGGCCTGATGGGCGTGATCAACATGGCGCACGGCGAGCTGATCATGATCGGCGCCTATGCGACCTACGTTGTGCAGAACCTGTTCCGGCAATACCTGCCTGATGCGTTCAACTGGTACCTGCTGCTGGCCGTGCCGGTGGCGTTCCTCGTCAGCGCCATTGTGGGCATGGTGCTCGAGCGCACGGTGATCCGGCATCTGTACGGACGTCCGCTGGAAACGCTGCTGGCCACGTGGGGCCTGTCGCTGACCCTGATCCAGGCACTGCGCACCACGTTCGGCGCGCAGAACGTCCAGGTGGAGAACCCCAGCTGGATGTCGGGCGGTCTTGAAATCATGACCAATGTGATCCTGCCGTGGAGCCGCGTCGCGATCATCGCGTTTGCGGCACTCGTGCTGCTGATCGTGTGGCTGCTGCTGACACGCACCCGTCTCGGTTTGTATGTACGCGCCGTCACGCAGAATCGCTCGATGGCCAGTGCGCTGGGCGTGCGCACGCCCAAGGTGGACATGCTCGCGTTCGGGTTGGGGTCGGGCACGGCCGGACTAGCAGGCTGCGCGCTGTCGCAGATCGGCAACGTCGGTCCCGACCTCGGCCAGAGCTACATCATCGACTCGTTCATGGTCGTGGTGCTGGGTGGCGTGGGGCAACTGGCCGGCACCGTCTATGCGGCGCTGGGCCTCGGCGTTGCCAACAAGTTCCTCGAGGCGTGGCAGGGCGCCGTGCTGGCCAAGATCGCGATCCTCGTGTTCATCATCATCTTCATCCTTAAACGGCCGCAGGGCATCTTCGCGCTGAAGGGACGCGCGGTCGATGCGTAGCCCGGCGCTGACATTGCCGATTGCCGGCGTGCCCCTGGTCGGCCAAGGCCTGCTGCCGCGGCTGTGGTCCGGCGGTGCGTGGTCGGCATTCGGCACCGCGGCGCTCGTGTTGCTGGTGATGGTGCCGATCTGCAACCTGGTCG
>JANOAM010000410.1:0-2619 GCA_031411215.1 Betaproteobacteria bacterium | reverse complement strand
GCAGTCAGCACAGGTTTGCCGTTATGCAAGGCGGTGACTTCCTGGATGAACCACGCGGGGATGGTCTTGCCCGCGGAGTCCTTGCGCTGGCCGGTTTCCATTTCGTGGCTCATGAGCACACGCACGGTGGCTTTGTCACCGGCAACTTGGGCGCGGATACGCATCGGATCTGCCATGTCAATACTCCTTCAAATCGTGTTCGTCACATCAAGCGGCCGCCGCGGAACCGGCTTTGCCGGGCCGCCAGCGGCGCCCCCTTGAGGGGGAGCGCCGAAGGCGCTACGAGGGTGGTCCCATTCACCCGCCGCAGCCGCCGAGCGTGACCTTGATTTCCTTGGCCGCGTACAAGACCTTGCCGTCGGCCATCAGGGCCACGGCAAAGACGTTGGACGACTGGCCCATCTTCACGCGGGTGTTGAAGTTGGCGTCCACGGCGTCACTCACGTCGAACACGGCGGCCAGCGTGTTGGGGTTCTTCTCGACCATCAGCATCAGGCGCTTCACACCGGCCAAGCCAGTGGAACAGCCCACGGGCACCACAGCGCCGTTCTCGGCGATGTCCGGTCCGGTGACGGTGACGTCCTTGCTTTCGACGGGTGCGCTGCCGCCCAGGGCCTTGACGGTGTCGGCCAAGGTCTTGGCATCAAACGCGGCCTGGTTCCAGGCGGCCTGCGCGGTGGTGGGCAGCAGGCCGGCCGCGGCCAGCAGGCCCGCCACTTGGGCGCTGGTCGTCAGCAGGGTGCGACGGGTGGTCATAACTCTCTCCTTCGGGTCCGGCGGCTGGGCACGGGACATGGGCACGGGTGGTCGGGCGAACGTGAAATCTTAACGGGCTGGGCTACTTGGCGCCGGAAGCCAACCATTGCGCCAAGGCCTTGATGTCCTCGGCGGGCAGGTTTTGCGCCGGCATGGCGATGGCGCCCCAGCTGCCGCTGCCGCCGGATTCGATCTTTTGCGCCAGGTAGGCAGCCGCGTCGGCACGGGCCGCGTGCTTGCGCGACACCTCGCGCAGACCCGGGCCCACGACCTTGCTGTCCAGGCCGTGGCAGGTGAGGCAGTTGTGTTTGCGGGCGAGGGCTTGTGCCAGGGCGTTGGGGTCGGCTGCTGCTGGCTTGGGGGCGACAACTGAAGGCGTGGCGGCACTTGTGGTGTCCGCGCCATGCTGCGCACCCACGATTCGGTTCTGCTCGGCCAGGTTGCCGTGCGCGTTGCGTGCGAAGTCGGGCAGGAAGCTCTTCACGGTGGGTTCGGTGGCGCAGTTGATCATGCAGGCCTGGGCCTTGACGTCGGGCTTGCCGCTGCCGAGGCCTCGGCCGGGCCACAGGCCGTGCTGCGTGCTCATGCCCTTGCGGTTGGGCATGCGCTGCTGCACATCGGTGATGTTGCGGTCGCTGAGCGTGAAGCTGTCCGGCACCACGCCGCCCAGGTTCAGCAGGAAGGCGGTCACTGCATACACCTCATCAGGTGGCAGCGACTTGGGTGCGTTCCAGGGCATGGCGCGGTGGATGTAGTCCCACAGCGTGGACAACGTGGCCAGCTTCATCAGCATCGGACGGCCCGGAAAACTGGCGTCGGTGAGGCGCGCGACACGGCCGGTCTTCACGTCTTCTGCTGTTGTGCCGCCTGTCAGCGCGGCGAAGACCTCGTTGCTCTCGCCAAAGACACCGTGGCAACTGGCGCACTTGGCTTCCCAGATGTTCTGGCCCTGCGCGACGGAACCGCTGCCCTTGGGCAGGCCCTTGAAGTCCGGGCGCACATCGATGTCCCAGGCCTGCACTTCCTGCGGTGTGGCCGGGCGGCCAATGCCTTGGTAGGCGGTGGTCTGTGCGAAGGCGCCGGTCACCATCCACAGCGCGGCCGCCGCGAAGAGCTTAGGAGAGTTGGACATTCCGCACCTCCCCGCTCTCCTGCACCAGCCAGGTCTGGATGGCGTTGTTGTGATAGATCGACCGCGACCCACGCACCGCGCGCAGCTGCCGGTAGGTGGGCTGCACATAGCCGGTCTCGTCCATGGCGCGGCTTTGCAGCAGCGCGGGCTTGCCATCCCAGGCCCAGGGCAGGTTGAAGCGTGTGAGGCACCGGTCCATCACCGGGCCCTGCAGCGTGGCGGTCTTCCAGTTTCGGCCACCGTCGGCGCTGACGTCCACCCGCTTCACCTTGCCGCGGCCACTCCAGGCCAGCCCGGTCACTTGATAGAAGCCCTTGTCCAGCAGCACCTGGCCGCCGCTGGGCGTGGTGATCACGCTCTTGCACTCCTGCGTGCTGCTGTACTGGCGGTGCAGGCCGCTGGGCATCAGGTCGATGTAGTGGATGGCCTCGTCCTTGCTGGCCCAGGGCTGGTCGCCGACCTCGATCCGGCGCAGGTACTTGACCCAGCTGACGCCCTGCACGCCGGGCACCACCAGGCGCAGCGGGTAGCCGTTTTCCGGGCGCAGCATCTCGCCGTTCTGGCCGTAGGCGACCAGCACCTGGCCACTCTCCACCATCTCCATGGGTATGGTGCGTGTCATGCTGGAACCGTCTGCACCTTCGGCCAGCACATAACGGCAAAGCTTGGTGTCGGCGCCAGCCAAGTCCAGCAGCAGCTTCAGCGGCACGCCGGTGAATTCGCTGCAGCTG
>JANOAM010000409.1:0-4820 GCA_031411215.1 Betaproteobacteria bacterium | reverse complement strand
CTCCACCGCGTACACCGCCAGCTTCTGCGTGCTGGGCAAGGACGTGTGGCAGGCCGTGAAGCCGAAGTTCATCTGCCCGTTGTAGCTTTCGCAGGTGATGTTGAGCGCCTGGCCGTGCGTGACGATGGACGCCGGGTAGATGGACAGCAACTCCGCGCCGCGGAAGAAGAGGGGCTTGTCAGGTCCGGGCACGTTGGACACCGTGATGTTGAACATGGGCGGCGTGCGGCCGCCTATGCCGGTGAGCAGCGTGATGATGGTCGGCGCCATCAACAGCATCGTGTACTGCAGCATCGCGGCGCGCGGCAGGCCTTGCACATGCGCCTTGGCGTGTTTGACGCTGGCCTTGATGGCCGCCAGCCGCTCGATGGCGTCTTCGATGTCCGTGCCCAGCGTCGCCACGATGAAGCTGATGGCGTTGCCCGTGCCCTCGTCGTCCTTGGGCCGCACGGAGACCGGGATGCCGGCGGTCAGGGGCTTCTCCGGCAGGGCATCCCGTTCCAGCAGGAAGCGGCGCAACGCGCCACCGCAGACCGCCAGCACCACGTCGTTGAGCGTGCTGTCGCCCGCTGCCGCCACGGCGCGCAGACGCTCCATGGGGAACTGCTGGGTGGCAAAGCGGCGCTTCTCGCGCACGCGGCCGTTGAGGATGGAGCGCGGTGCATCAAAGGGCACCGCCAGGCCGTCGCTGGGGTCGCCGATGCGCTTGATGATCTTGCCGAAGGCGGCAGCCAGTTGCGGCAGTGACCGCGCCTGGCCGCTGAGCGCTTCGACGATGGCCGACGTGGCATTGGCCATGGTGGGCGGTGGGCCCGCTCTCGTGGGCTTGGCAGGCTTGGGCGTGCCGGACGCCCAGAAGGGCGGCAGGCTGAGGCTTTTTTCTGCGGATGTCGCCATGGCCTTTTCCAGCAGCTTCATGCCGCTGACGCCGTCGATCAGCGAGTGGTGCATCTTGATGAACATCGCGAAGCGGTCGTCGGACAGCCCTTCGATGATCGTGCACTCCCAGGGCGGCCGCGCCAGATCGATAGGCGCGCTGTGCAGCCGGCCCACCAGTTCGCCCAGTTCGCGTTCACCGCCCGGCCAGGGCAGGGCGGCGTGGCGCACGTGGTACTCCAGGTCCAGGGCGTCGTCTTCGATCCACACCGGCACCGGGTTCTTGTTGAAGGCGAACTTCAGCCGCCGGTTCCACGGTGCCGTGAAGACGTGCTGGCCGCGGAACTCTTCCATCATCTGGCGCAGGAAGTCCTTGGGTGCACCCGGCGGCAGGCGGAACTGCAGCAGGCCGCCCACGTGGTTGGGCGTGGCGCGCGACTCGGTGAAGAGCCACGCGGCGTCCAGTGGGTTCAGGCGGTGTGAGGTCATGGGTGGACCTAGGCGCTGGCCTTCTTGCGGGCGGGTGCAGCTTTCTTGGCCGGCGCGGCCTTCTTGGCAGCAGCCTTGACCGGCGCCGCCTTCTTCGCAGGAGCCGCCTTCCTGGCAGGCGCGGCCTTCTTCGCCGGTGCGACTGCCTTCTTCACCGCGGCCTTCTTCACTGCAGCCTTTTTCGCGGCCGGTGCCTGGTTCCAGCTGAGCCGCGCCTTCTTGGCCAGTTCCACCACCTTGGCGATGTCCTCGTCGGTGTAGACACCCTTCACGCCGGAGATGGCCGACAGCTTCATGCCGTTCTTCAGGCCCAGCTTGTAGATCTCCTTGACCTTCTCCCATTCGGTGTCGCGGCCGATGGTGAAGACCTCGAAGCGGCCTTCCAGCGCCAGCACGATGGTTTCGGCCAGGCAGGCGTAGATCACATTGGGCGGCAGGCCGATGCTCTTCATGCCACGCACTTGGGTGGGTAGTTCAATCTCGCCGGACTCAATCACCAGCACATCGGGCCGTTTGGCCACTTCTTCGGGCGGCAGGTCCAGCGGGCGCGCCACGTCGGTGATCACGCAGCCGGGCTTGACCTTCATGATGTCCAGGATCTTCTTGCCCGCACCGGACGTGCTGGTGACGATCATGTCCATGTCGCCCAGCAGTTCGTCGTAGTTGGTGCTGCAGACGATCTTGGCGTCCGGCGTGTCCAGCAGCATGCTGGCCTTCAGCTCTTCCAGCTTCTTCAGGTCGCGGCCGGCAATCACCACCTCTTCAAAGGCCATGGCCAAGAGACGCGCGCTGACGGAACCGATGGACCCCGTGGCGCCGATCACCATGGTCTTGGCCTGGATCTTCTTGCCCTTCTCGGCCTTGACCAGGCCCATGCGCTTCATGGCGTCCGCCGCGGCCCACAGCGCGCCGCTGGCCGAGTAGCTGTTGCCGGTGGTGATGGGCAGGCGCGACCGCCGCGCCACCGTGATGCCAGCGTCGCCCACCACCTTGGTGAAGGCGCCCAGGCCCATGATCTGCGCGCCCATCTTCTCGGCCATCTTGCTGGCGGCCAGCAGGCGGCGGTAGGTGAATTCCGGGCTGCGCGCCAGCATTTCCTTGGGCGTGCCACCGACGCTGATCAGCCAGCCTTCGGCCTCGGCCCCGGTGGGCGAGACGATGTTCGTCATCTTGCAATAGACCATGGGCGGCATGTGCGCGGCCAGGGTCTCCACACGGTCCATCACGAACTTGGGCGTGGCCTTGGGGATGGGGAAGCCCTTCTTGATGAACTCCTGGCTCAGCGGGTGGATCACGAAAGCAAAACGCCGGATGTCGCGGAACTTGCCCGTGGGGTGCAGCAGGCGTGGCTTGATGTCCAGTTCGTCCAGGATCTCGGTGAAGTCGTCGTCCGACACCTCGCCTTGCGGCTTGCCCAGCGCGGCCAGGACCATGGCTTCGATGACGTTGGTGCCCACCACATGCTTGAACAGCTGCGGTGACACGTCGATCACCAGGTTCACCTTGCACTTGGTGAAGAAGGCCAGGCGGTCATCATCCACGGCGGACGTGATGACGGTCTTGCCTTCCAGGTTGGCGGCGCTGCCCACGGCCTTGATCTCGGCGAAGGTGCCCACCACCACGTGCGACTTGGCCACCGCCGCGGCCAGGCGGTTGTTCTTGAAGCCGGACAAGGCCGCTTCCAGCATCTCGCCGCGCTTGCCGGACAGCGCCAGGTCATGGCCCTTGGAGTACAGCTCCAGCTGCGTCAATGACGTCAGCAGCGCGGGAGCGCCGGTCTGCGTCAGCGCGTCGGCAAAGCTCAGGTTGGGCGTGTAGTCCGACAGGGCCACGGCCATGTCGTAGTTGCGCATGCCGGACAGGAACAACACCAGGTTGTTGTTGAAGTAGTCGCCCAGGTGCTTCTGCACGTAGCGCACGGCACGCACCTGCAGCAGGCGGCGCAGCGTGGCGCCGGTGGTGGCGGGCACGCGCGTCACGACGTTCAGCAGGCGCTTGGTTTCCTTGTTGACCACCGTGTTCTGACCCACGTTCCAGTGGTCGCCGATCTCGCCCAGCCCGATGGCGTCGGCCGTGGTCTGCTGGCGCCGCATCAGTTCCCAGGCCTTGCCGGTGTCGTTGTCCGCGCCCATGCGCTTGACCTGGAAGCGCTGGCCTAGGAAATCGGTCTCGAAGCTGAAGTCCTGCTTGGACGAGCCCAGCGAGACGGTGACGATTTTTTTCATGGGTGTTTGTCTCCGAACGGTTTGAATGCTCAGGCCTTGGCGGCGCGGGGCTTGGTGGTTTTCTTGGCAGGTGTCTTTGCGGCCGCCTTGCGGGCGGGAGTCTTCTTGTCCGCGCTCTTGACGGCCTTCTTGGCGACGGGCTTGGCCGGTGGCACGGCGGCGGGCGGCAGCAGGCGGCTGATGATCTCTTCGCACTGCGCCTGCGTCATGTAGCGCGGCACGGGGTAGCCGCTGTGCGCTTCCTTCAGCGCGGCGCGTGCCAGGGCCGGGATGTCTTCGGCCTTCAGCGCGTCCAGGTGCAGCGGAATCTGCAAGTCGCGGTTGAGCGCTTCGACGGCACCCAGGAACTTCTCGGCCAGTTCGTCTTCGTCACCACAAGCGCCGCGCAGGCGGGCCGTCAGGGCCAACTGGGCCAGGCGGTCGGTGACGGCGGGGGCCGAGAACCGCAGGATGTGCGGCAGCACGATGGCGTTGGCCAGCCCATGCGGCGTGCGGTACTTGCCGCCAAACTGGTGGGCGATGGCGTGCACGTAGCCCACGTTGGCACGTGTGAATGCGATGCCCGCGTAGGTGGCGGCCAGCGCCATCTGCTCGCGGGCTTGCAGGTCGCTGCCGGTGTTGAACACGGTGCGCAGGTTCTTGAAGATCAGGCCCACGGCCTGCGACGCCATCGCGTCGGTGGCCGGTGTCGCCCAGTTGCCCAGGTAGGCTTCCACCGCGTGCGTCAGCGCGTCCATGCCGGTGGCGGCGGTGGTGGCAGGGCTCAGGCCCGTCATCAGCGTCGGGTCCAGCGCAGCGATCTTGGGCACCAGGCGGGTGTCGACGATGACGATCTTGCTGCTCCGTTCCGGGTCGGCAATCACCGCGGCCACGGTGACTTCGGAACCCGTGCCGGCCGTGGTGGGCACCGCGTAGATGGGCGGCGGGCTGGTCTTGCCGTTGAAGCCCTTGAAGTAGCCGGCCAGCTTGCGCAGTGATTTGGTCGGGTTGGCAATGGCACAGGCAATCGCCTTGGCCGCGTCCATGGACGAACCACCGCCAAAGGCGATCAGCGCGTCGCAGTCGTGTTCGCGGTAGAAATCGATGCCCTGTTCGACCAGCGGGATGGGCGCGTCCGGCGTGATCTTGTCGAAGATGACAAAAGGTGTGCCACCAGCCGTCAGCGCGTCGGTCATGGGCGTCAGCAGCCCGCCGCGCACCGTGAAGCCGCCGGTGACGATCATCACCTTG
>JANOAM010000408.1:0-4868 GCA_031411215.1 Betaproteobacteria bacterium | reverse complement strand
GGCACCCACCCTGGTGGCCGGCGTGCACCCGGGGCACCGCATCGCGCAGGAAGAGATCGTCGGTCCCGTGCAAGCGGTGATCCCGATTGACGATGAAGCGGAGGCGCTGAAGATCGCCAATGGCACCGCCTTCGGACTGGTGGCCGGTGTCTGGACACGCGACGGCAGCCGCGCGCTGCGCCTGGCGCGCAAGCTGCAATGCGGGCAGGTCTTCATCAACAACTACGGCGCGGGGGGTGGTATCGAGCTGCCCTTTGGTGGCGTCAAGCATTCGGGCCATGGGCGCGAAAAAGGCTTCGATGCGCTGTATGGCTTTTCGGTGCTGAAGACGGTGGCGATCAAGCACGATTGATGGGTGATTGAGCGGGGCGGCGCTTTGTCATACACTGTCAGACAGATCAAGCCTCGCGACACCGAAAGGCCACCATGCGTGTCAATGCCCGTTTCGACGAAACCACCCAAGAGCAGCTGGAATACCTGACGCAGGTCACCGGCCAGAGCGTGAGCCATGTGGTGCGCGAAAGCGTCGCGGCCTACTACGCGCAGCTGCGGCGGCAGCAGGCGCCGAGCCGCTTGCTGGCGATGGCCGGTGCCTGGAAGAGCGGGGACAGCGGACACACGGACACCAGCAGCAACGTCAAGGCGGTGGTGCTGGAAGCGCTGAAGCGCAAGTACCCGCAGCACTTCGGCGGCCCGGCAGCGCCTGCGCCGCGCACGCCCCGTCGCAAGCCTGCGAGCCGCTGAACCCCGCATGCTTTCTGTTGACAGCGGATTCTTCTTTGCGCTGGCGGATGCCACCGACCCGTGGCACACGCGGGCCGTGGCGGCGGCACCCACCCAGAGTGACGGTTGGGTCACCACCTGGCCCGTGCTCACCGAGTGTTGCTATCTCCTTCTGACGCGCATTGGCCCCGAGCCAGCGGCCGTGCTGATGAGTGACGTGGCTGCGGGCGCCATTGAGATCTGGAACCCGCCTGCTGCAGCCCTGGGCACGCTGCCCACGCTGCTGCGCAAATACGCCAACCTGCCCATGGACCTGGCCGACGCCAGCCTGCTGCTGCTGGCCGAACACCTGGGCCACGGCCGTATCCTCACCACCGACACGCGGGACTTCGGCGCCTACCGCTGGAAGAGCCGCAAACCCTTCAAGAACGTGCTTCAGGAGATGACGCCATGACACAAGCCCTTCACCCGGGACGGCTGCAAGGCAAGGTGGCCGTGGTCACCGGTGGCGGGTCGGGCTTTGGCGCCGGCATCTGCGCCAAGTTCGTCCACGAAGGTGCCCAGGTGGTGGTGGCCGACATCAACCTGGAGGCCGCCATGGACGTGGCCGCGGCTCTGGGCCCGGCCGCGCGTGCGCTGCGCGTGGACGTCACCAATGCCACCGACGTGCGACTGATGATGGAAGCCGCCGAGCTTCACTTCGGCCGCATGGACATCCTGGTCAACAACGCCGGTGTCACGCACCTGCCGCAGGCTTTGGAAGAGGTGAGCGAGGCGGACTTCGACCGTGTGGTGTCCGTCAACATGAAGGCCATCTTCCTGGCCATGCGCGAGGCCGTGCCGCGCTTCAAGGCCAACGCGCAGGGCCCCAAGGGCATACGTGGTGTGGTCCTGAACATGGCCAGCACGGCGGGTGTCAGCCCGCGGCCGCGCCTGGGTTGGTACAACGCCAGCAAGGGCTGGGTGATCACCGCCACACGTGCCAATGCGGTGGAGCTGGCGCCTTTTGGCATCCGCGTCGTGGCGCTCAACCCGGTGGCGGGTGAAACACCGCTGCTCAAGTCCTTCATGGGTGCCGACACGCCCGAGATGCGCGCCAAGTTCCTGTCCACGATCCCCATCGGCCGTTTCAGCACGCCGGAAGACCTGGGCAACGCGGCCTGCTTCCTGTGCAGCGACGAGGCCAGCATGATCACCGGCGTGTGCATGGAAGTGGACGGCGGCCGCTGCATCTGAGCGGCCCCGCCTTCATCAACCGGTCCTGGCGATGCGGGGCTCGCGTTTGCGGGCCGGTGCCTTGTTGCTGGCCACCACGGTGAGCGTCGTCTTGCGGCGCGGCGTGGGCTTGGTCTTGACCGCAGGCGCGGGTTCGGCGGCCGCTGCCTCAACCGCGGCAGGCGCCTCCAGCGCGCGCGCCAATTCCAGCAGCTTGCGGTGTTCCGCCAGCAGCGAATCGGCCAGGTCCATGATGTCCGGAATGGCACGCCGGCAGCCGATGAGGCCGTAGTCCAGGCGGCCGTTGTAGCTCTGCACGGTGACGTTGAGCGCCATGCCATGCGCGGGGATGCTCACCGGGTAGTAGCTGATCATCTTGGCCCCGGCGAAGTACAGCTGCGCCTGCACACCCGGCACGTTGGAGATGACCACGTTGGCCAGCGGCGGCAGCACGTTGGCCAGGCGCGAACGGCCGTACAGCGACGCCAGGCCGGACATCAGCCAGGGGGCGGCCAGCATGGGGAAGTCGGTGGGGATGGCGGCCTTCACACGGTTCAGCGTGGCCTTGGTGTTGGCACTGGCAGCGGCAATCTTCTTCAGCCGCTTCAGCGGGTCGGCCACGTCGGTGGCCAGCGTCATGGTGACCATGCTGACCTGGTTGTTGGCGGAATCGTCACCGGCCGCACGCAGGCTCACCGGCACGGCGGCCGACAGCGATTTCTCCGGCAGTTCGCGGTGGCCGATGAAGTAGTCGCGCAAGGCACCCGCCACGGTGCCCATCACCACGTCGTTGAGCGACACACCCGTGCGTTTGGCGATCTCCTTCACCTCGGCCAGCGGCACGGTGCGCGCGGCAAAACGGCGCTGGTTGGTGATGGCCACGTTGAGCGGTGTGCGCGGTGCCAGGAAGTCCAGGTTCTTGGCGAGCTTTAGCGTGAAAGGCCAGTTGCGCTTGCCGTGTTCGTCCTTCTCCGGCAGCAGCACGCTCTTGGCCGCGCGTGCCACGGCGGGCAGCGCCTTCACCAACTGCACCACCTGCTGCACGGTGTTGCTGGCGGCGGCGCCCAGCAGTTCGGCCACACCCAGCTGGTAGTCGTTGCGGCGCAGCTTGGCGCGCGGCGGCTTGATCTTGCGGCCCGTGGGTTCCAGGTCCAGGATGGCGCGGCCCAGCGCCACACCGGCCTGGCCGTCCAGCCGCGCGTGGTGGACCTTGATGTACAGCGCCACTTCACCGCTGCGCAGCCCGTCGATGACAAAGAACTCCCACAGCGGCCGGCTGCGGTCCAGCAGCGTGGAGTGCAGCCGCGCCACGTACTGCTGCAGCTGCGTGTTGCTGCCCGGCTTGGGCAGCGTGATGTGGCGCACGTGATGTTCCAGGTCGATGTCCTCGTCCTCCACCCACACCGGGTTGGACAGGTCAAAGGGCATCAAGGCCAGCTTGCGGGTGAATACATCCGCCAGGTGCAGGCGCCCGGCCAGGCAGGCCTTCACATCTTCGTAGTAGTCGCCTTCGTAGCCGGGCGGCAACTCCAGCACGTTGAGCGAGCCCACGTGCATGGGCATCTCGGGGGATTCCAGGTGCAGGAAGGCAGCGTCAATGCCGCTCAAGTGGTTCATGGCGTGGGCCCCTGGGCTTGGAAAGGCTGGCGATTCTGCGCCCGCGCAGCAGCACTGGGCGTCGCGCGGGTGACCTGGGCGGGATGATCCCGACGGTTCGCGGGTTTGTCCCAGCCGTGCCATGTCGAAGGCCGGGTGGCAGGATCGTCGAACCTCATCGCCGCGCCGCTGCGGCCAGCCTGGACAGGACCCGTCATGACGCACCCGCCTCACCCGCCGCACACCCCGCCTGAAGAGGCCGTGGCCGCGATGGTGGCCACCTACCAGCACGCCGTGCGTGCGCGTGACGTGGACGCCTTCATGCAGCTGTACGACACCGACGTGCGTGTGTTCGACACCTGGGGCACCTGGTCCTATGAAGGGCGCGACGCCTGGCGCAAGATGATCGAAGGCTGGTTCGCGTCGCTGGGCACGGGCGAGCAGGTGGACGTGCGTGTGAGCGACCTGCGTGTCACCGGCGGCGGCCATCTGGCCGTGGCCACCGCCGCCTTCACCTACGCCGCGCTCACACCCGAGGGCCGTGAGCTGCGGTCCATGGTCAACCGGCTGACCTGGGTTGTGGCGCAGCAAGGCAGCGGCTGGCGCATCGTGCACGAGCACACGTCGGTGCCCCTGGATCTGGAGCATGCCAAGGGCATCTTTCAGCGCGACGCTGCGCGCTGAGCCCGCGCCGCCAGCACCGCACGGTCGCCCTCATTGCCGCTGAGCCGCGCCGCGCGTTCGAACGCCAGTACCGCTTCCGCGGGCCGGCCCAGGCGCTCCAGCACGTCGCCCTGCACGCTGTAGAGCCAGGGGTAGTCGGCGAGCACACCTTCGGCGATCAAGGCCTCGACTTGCCGCAGTGCCGGCGCAGGCCCGCCCCGGGGCGGTGGCGCCATGCTCAGGGCCATGGCGTGGTTCAGTTCCACCACGGGGGACGGCGCCACCTCCAGCAGCTGTTCGTAGTGGCCCACGATCGCAGGCCAGTCCGTGTCCTGTGGCTGCGCGGCGCGTGCGTGGCAGGCGGCGATGGCAGCCTGCACGGTGTAGGGACCGGGCGCGCCCAAGGCTTGCGCGCGCGTCAGGGCGGCCAAGCCGCGGTGGATCAGCAGGCTGTCCCAGCGCCGCCGGTCCTGGTCCATCAGCAGCACGGGCTGGCCTTGCGTATCCACCCGCGCGCTCAGCCGCGAGGACTGGATCTCCAGCAGCGCCACCAGCCCCTGCACCTCGGCGTCTTCCGGCAGCAGCGCGGCCAGCACACGGGCCAGGCGCAGCGCTTCGGCACACAAGGCGGGGCGTGTCCAGTCGGCACCGCTGCTGGCGGCATAACCTTC
>JANOAM010000407.1:0-3184 GCA_031411215.1 Betaproteobacteria bacterium | reverse complement strand
AGCGAGAACCTTCTCAATGCCATCCTGCCGCAGGGTCCGCATCCCATCCCCAAGCGCATGCTGCTGCAGCACGTCCGCCCGCTGCCCGGTCTGGATCAAGTGCCGCAACCCCCGCGACACCATCATCAGTTCGTGGATGCCGGCCCGCCCGCGGTAACCACTGCCGCCACAGTGTTCACAGCCCGCGCTGCGGTAGCGCGTGATGTGGCCGTTGGTGCCAAAGCGGCGCCGCCATTCGGCCAGCACGTCGTCGCCTGTCGGCGCGTTGTCCGCGCCCTGGAAGACATGCATGTAGTCGTGCAGCAGTTCTTCCTCTTCCTCGGCGCTGGCCGGGTGTTCGGTGCGGCAGTGTGTGCACAGGCGCCGCACCAGGCGCTGGGCCAGCACGCCCAGCAGCGCGTCGGCAAAGTTGAACGGGTCCATGCCCATGTCCAGCAGCCGGGTGATGGTCTCCGGCGCGCTGTTGGTGTGCAGCGTGCTCAGCAGCAGGTGGCCCGTCAGGCTGGCTTCGATGGCGGTCTGCCCGGTTTCCTGGTCGCGGATTTCGCCGACCATGATCACGTCCGGGTCGGCACGCAGGAAGGCGCGCAGGGCCTTGGCAAAGGTCCACTCGATGCGCGGATTCACTTGCACCTGGCGCAGGCCGGCCTGGGTGATTTCTACCGGGTCCTCGGCTGTCCAGATCTTGCGTTCGGGTGTGTTGATGTCACCCATCAACGAATGCAGCGTGGTGGTCTTGCCGCTGCCTGTGGGCCCCACGCACAGCAGCATGCCGTAGGGACGCTGCGCGGCAGCGCGCAGGCGTTCCAGGTTCATCGGCGCCAGGCCCAGGCGGTCCAGCGGGATGGGCTTGCTGCTTTGCAGCAGGCGCAGCACGGCGTCTTCGCAGTTGGCGGTGGTGGGGATGGTGGCCACCCGCAGCTCCAGCTTCACGCCCTGCACGAACTTGCTGAAGTTGATCTTGCCGTCCTGCGGCTTGCGCTTTTCGCTGATGTCCAGGTCGCACATGATCTTCAGCCGCGCCACCATGGCCTGCCGGTAGCTGCTGGGCAATTCCAGGTAGGGCCGCATCTGGCCGTCCTTGCGGAAACGGATGCGCACCTTCTCGCGGCCGGCCGGGCATTCGACGTGGATATCCGACACACCCTGGCTGTGTGCTTCCATGATCATGGAGTTGATCAGGCGCACCAGCGAGTTGTCGCTCTGTTCGATCGGTGACGTCTCGTCGTCGTCCACCCGCGCGTCACCACGTTCCATGGTGGCCAGCAGCTTGCTGGCGTCACCCAGCTCGAATTCCACGGGTGCACCGGGGTCGAAGCTGGCGTTCACGGGCATGTTCAGCGCGCCCAGCTTTTCGTACGCGGCGTCGATGGCACCCAGCAGCACGCCCGCGCGCACCAGCACCGGCACCACCTTGCACTGCGCGGCGAATTCCACCTCGTCGATCTTGCCGCGGTTGGACGGGTCTTCCACCGCGGTCACCAGGCGGCCGTTGCGCACCATCAGCGGCAGCGCCGGTACGCGGCTGGCCACGGCATAGGGCAGCTTGGCCACGGCCTCGGCGTCGGCCGGGAACTTGAGCACGTCGACCAGCGGGTAGCCCATCTTGCGGGCCAGCGCGGTCTGCAGGTCGGCGCGGCTGACGATGCCGTTGCGCACCAGCAGTTCGCCCAGCGGCACGCTGCGGTCCAGGCGCTGCTGCTGCAGCGCGTCTTCCAGTTGTGCGTCGCTGATGTAGCCCAGGGCGGTCAGCGCTTCGCCAATGCGCACCATGGGCATGCGCGACTGGTGATCGATGGCCTCGTTCAACTCTTCGGCCGAAATGATCTGGCGCACGACCAGGATGTCGCCCAGCTTGCGGTTGCGCAGTTCACCCTGTTCGGCCAGCGCGGCCTGGATCTGCTGCGGCGAAGCCGAGTTCTGTTCGACCAGCGCTTCACCCAGGCGCATGCCGACCTCGGCTTCGCGGTAGGCCTGGCGCGGCACGAACCAGCGGCGCAGGCTGCCGCGGTCGTCCACGGGTTGGAACAGGAACAGGCCCCAGGGCTCTTCCAGGTGGCCGACGGTTTCGCCTTCCCAGTCCCGGCCGTCGTTGAAGTGCACGACGAAGGGCAGGGACGGGCGTGTCAGCGTCAGGTCGCCCACGGCGTCGGTTTCGCCCAGGGCCAGCAGCGGGTCGGTCAGGCACAGGCGCCGGAACTGGTCCGGCCGCACTTCGTTGATGCGCGTCAGCGACGGCAGCTTGATGTGGAAGATGCCCTGGTCCGGCGCGAAGCGCACCAGGCGGCCCTTCAGCGCATGGCCGTTGAGACCTTCGATGGCACAGCTGTGCGGCACCGAAGGCACGCTGGCCGCGGCGTAGTCGGCCAGCTCCGGCGTCGGCCAGGCGCACTCCCCCGCTTCAGTGGGCAGCAGCAGCAACGGTGGCTGTGAGAGGTCGGACATGGGCATCCTTGGGCGGCCGGCGGGTCTGCACGGACCCCGCCTTTCACCCGATGCTAGGGTTTGCGGCGTGCGCCGGTGGGCGCAAAAGAAGGGCGTTCCGGCGTCAGTTCAAGCGCCGTTGCCTCAACGCGGCGCCGCCGTGGCTTCCGCCGCCTTGACCACCACCGTGCGCTGCGGCGCTGGCGCCAGGCCGGCCAGGGCCTGGTCGGTGCTGCGCTGCCAGTCTTCGGCGTTGCGGATGATGGTCGGCTTGATCAGCACCACCAGCTCACGCTTGCGGCCGCTGTCGTTGCGGTTGCCGAACAGCGTGCGTGTGATGGCGTTGCCGTTGCTGCCCGGCACACCCGACTGGCGGTTGTTCATCTCGGTCTGCATCAGGCCGCCGATGGCCACGATGTTGCCGTCGGGCACGCGCACCACGGTGTCCGTTTCGTTGACGCTGGAACTGGCCAGCGGCAGCTTGTAGTTGCCGGCGGCACCCAGGTCCACCTGCTTGGTCTTTTCGGTGACGGAGGTGACGGACGGGCGCAGGTGCAGCGTGATCATGCCGGCCTCGTCGATCTGCGGCGTCACGTCCAGTGCAATGCCGCTGAAGAAGGGCGTCAGGGTCACGGTGGGTGTGCTGGTGGTGCTTCCGCTGCTGCCGCTGTTGCTGGACGTGCTGCCGCCGGTGATGCCGGTGACGAAGTACTCGTCCACGCCCACCTTCAGCACCGCCTTCTGGTTGTTCAGCGTGGCC
>JANOAM010000406.1:0-3330 GCA_031411215.1 Betaproteobacteria bacterium | reverse complement strand
TCGACTTCCTTCCGTTCGTCGACAAGGTGCGAGGCGCGCTCAGGCGGGTGCGTCGACCGGTCAACCCAACAGGAGTCAAGGCATGTCCTACATCGACGGTTTCGTGATCGCGGTTCCCACGGCCAACAAGCAGAAGTTCATCGAGCACGCGCGTCACTTCGACGCGCTGTTCATCGAGCTGGGTGCGATCCGTGTGATCGAGAGTTGGGGCGACGACGTGCCCGACGGCAAAGTCACCGATTTCCGCCGCGCGGTCCAGGCGACGGCCGAGGAAACGGTGGCCTTTTCGTGGGTTGAATGGCCGGACAAGGCCACGCGCGACGCCGGCATGAAGAAGATGATGGAAGACCCGCGCATGGACCCGTCCACACCCGGCAACCCGCCCATGCCCTTCGACGGCAAGCGGATGATCTTTGGTGGCTTCGAACAGGTGGTCGAAGTGAAGGCTTGAGCTGCGGCTTGCTTGTCACCCAAGCTTGCGCTGCGTTGATCAACCATGGCGCGGGGGTCCTGCGGGCCCTGCTTGCACTTGGAGCCGCGTATGCTCGTCCTGCCCACGAGGGACAGCCCTCCCCCAGGAGCCCCAGATGAGATCCCGATCTGACCGCGCGCAGCTGCAATCCGCCGTGGAGCCCCAGACCCAGCGTGCCACGACTGCGCAGCGCGATGCCGTCCACTCCATCGCCCGCAGCCCACGCGCCACCGCACAGCTGAGCCTGGTCCGCGGCATAGAGAGCAGCCCGCGCGAAGTGGCCCAGCACCGAGCCATCCAGCACGTGCTGCAGGGCCGGTTCAGGCCAGCTGCCGCCAACACGCCACTCCAGTTGAAGGCCATCAGCGCCGCCGCTGAAGGCGACTTGGTGGTGGGCACCGAATACAAGGTGAAGAAGGACGGCGGCGAGTGGCGCTATGCCACCTACAAGGGCAAGCAGGGCGAGATCATCCTGGGCAAGCCGCCGAAGTTCATCCAGAGCCATTCGGTGCAGTTCCTGCACGAACTGAATGCCACTACGCTCAAGGACACGGACGAGTTCCTGCCCACCGACCGGTCGGCCGAGGTCATCGCGGCTGAGAAGTCACCCAAGTCCTATGGCGACGTCGTGGCCAAGCTGAGGTCGGAATGGGACGCCGTCAAAGGCGGCTTTGACCTCACGCAGAAGTTTGTCGGCGACACCGTCAAGACCGGCTTCTGGGGCGTGGGCAAGGAAAACGCCAGGCTCACGCCCGAGGCGGCTGCCGCGTTGACGGAAGGGGCCATCGCCGCGTCACTGGGCATAGACACGGAACTGCTGAAGATCGTCGTCGGCGGGTCGCAGGGCGCGGCGGGTGCGATGCACATCCTCGTGCAGCGCAAGAACCTGGCCGTCGGTGAGAAGTCGCTGCTGAACTTTCACATGCTGAACCCGGCGGGCTAGGGTCTCAGGCTGGCGCCTGCCTGCCACGGGTGCGTGTACCACCGCAACGACAGCCGCCCGGTGTCCGTCAGTCAGCGCCGTCTGATGGACGCGATCCAGCAAAGCCCGCGCATGCGGGCCCAGCGTCAGCAGAACAGCAGCCTGTTTGGTGACGGCGCCGTGCAGCGCGTCAAAGCAGAGCAGGTCAGCGCGCCCAGCTGGGGGAAGCGCGGAGAGTTCAATTGGGAAGTCCGACTCCAGCCGGAGCTTGAGAAGGGTGAGAAGCAGGGAAGCATCGTTCAAGAGATAGAGAACGTCTACGTGAGTTCTGCTGCCGGATGGAGGCCCACGACCAGGTACTGGGAAGCCTGGCCCGTCGGTGACCACGACCATGAATTTGGAGAGGCGAAATGCGGCGGCAGGGACGACTGGACCCGCCCCCGCAACAAGGTGCTCAGCAACGGACACTGGTCCATGCAGGCCAAGGTGTACTTCGTCGACGACACCGACCCAGAAGGGTTTGACCAAGGCGCGGTGCCGGATGCGGCGCAGTTGCCATCGACCAAGACGCAGCCAGAAGACTAGGGGCAGGTTCTGTTCACGCGGAGTGCACAAGGTGCGTGGCGTCCCACCAAGAAGCACTTTGGTGTGGCTGGTTGATCAGTGGCTGCTTGCTCGGCGCAGTCCGGGCTGTCAGGCGTGGGGCACAGGGCGCGCTGCGCCGACAGCAGGCGCGGCCAGTTCAACGCGGTCGCGCCCGGCCGCCTTGGCGCCGTACAGCGCCTGGTCCAGCCGCCGTTGCAAGGCCTGCATCGGCTCAGCCGGCGCCTCCATCACGGCCAGGCCGATGCTGATGGTGACCGGGGCACCGTTGATCTCCGCCAGGTGCAGGTCGCGCACGGTCTGGAGCAAGCGCTCGGCAACGCTCTTGGCACCGGCCACGTCGGCGCCGGGCAGCAGCACGCAGAACTCTTCGCCGCCCATGCGGGCCACGCTGTCGATGTCACGCGCCGCAGCGCGCAGCGCTTCGGCCACGCGTTTCAGAACCACGTCACCGGCTGCGTGACCGAAGGCGTCGTTGATTTTCTTGAAGTGGTCGATGTCGATGGACAGCAGCGCAAAGCTGCGGCCGAAACGCCGTTGCCGCTGTGACTCGGCCTGCAGCAGTTGTTCCATCGGGCGACGGCTGAGCAAGCCGGTGAGCATGTCGTGGTCCGATTGGTATTGCAGGCGCCGCACCAGGCGCAGCAGCACCATGGTGGTGAGATTGGCCTGCAGCAGCAGCGCGACGACCAGTGCAACGAAGGCCGCAGCGACACCGCCGCCCCCGGGTTGCTGCAGATAGCTCTGGAAGCCGGTGGGGTTCAGCACGGCGGCCGCGGCGCGCACCAGGAAGAGGACCGCGAGCAGCGCCATCGGCGACGCACACCACGCGGCCGCCGTGCGGCCGAACTCCGCAGCCAGTGCGCCGCGGATCTCGCCGGCGCCGCGCAACAGCGTCCACGCCATGGCCGCCGCGGCCAGCAACACGGCCGGCAGCGGGCTCAGGCCTGTCCAGGCAATGCCCAGCACGCTCAACACGCCCAACCCGATCAGCAGGCCATGCTCGCGGTCGCTGGGCGGCAGTCGCGCAAAGCGTTGAATGCCCCGCCGCAGGGCCACGAAGGCCGCCAGCATCAGGAAGTTGCCCACGCCCACCGACAGCCATTGCGGGGCCCGTCCACGCAGAAGGATCAGTGCCAGCCCGCCGGCCACCAGCAAGGTCATGGTGGCCCAGTGCAGGGCTGGCCCGCGAGCCAGGCGCAGCCGCGCCGCTCCCAGCCAGAACAGGCCGAACAGGGAATGCTGCAGCAGCAGGACGATCAGCAGAAGTTCAGGGTTGGATAGCGATGTCACAAGAGCAGTTCGGCGAAAGGTGGCAAGGCGGCCTGCGCCA
>JANOAM010000405.1:0-4816 GCA_031411215.1 Betaproteobacteria bacterium | reverse complement strand
GCCTTCGGTGATGGCCTTGCGCGGACTGTTGGCGGCTGCCTTTGCCACGGCAGAAGTCTTCATGCCGCTGGCCCTGACCCGCGACCACGGATGGACCCTGCTGCAGGCCGGCTGGGCGCTGAGCACCGGCGCCCTCTTCTGGAGCCTGGGCAGCAGCCTGCAGGCGCGCTTGACGGAACCCCCACAGCGTGAGCGCGGGCTGCGGGCGGGCCTGGCCCTGGTCACCGCCGGCATCGCCTTCCTGGCCTTGACCTTGACGCTGTCACTGCCCAACGTGCTGACCGCCGTCCTGACCGTCGCCAGCTGGGCGCTGTCCGGGCTGGGTGTAGGGCTGGCGTTCCCCATCCTGTCGGTGCAGCTGCTCAAGGTCTCCGCGCCGGCCGAACAGGGCCGCAACTCGTCGGCCCTGCAGCTGGCCGATGCGCTGACCACCACCGCGGCCCTGGCCGCCGCCGGTCTGCTGGCTCAGCGGGCCCACGGCACGTCCTGGGTCATGGTGCTGGCGGCGCTGCTGGCCGGCACGTGTGCGCTGTGCGCCCGGCGTGTGTTCGTCAGCAGCCCCTGAGCCGGCGCTGCTAGATCTGCACCCGCGTGCCCAGCTCCACCACCGCGTTGTCCGGCAGGCGGAAGAACTCGGCCACACCACCGGCCTGCCGGCTCATCGCCGCGAAGAGCTTTTCGCGCCACAGCGCCATGCCACCGCCAGGCGTGGGCACCACGGTCTCGCGGCTCAGGAAGTAGGAGCTTTCAAACAACGGCACCGGCAGGCCCTGCTTGGCGGCCAGCGACAAGGCCTTGGGCACATCGGGTGTGTTCATGAAGCCGAAGTGCAAGGTCACGCGCCAGAAGCCACGGCCCAGGGCCAGGACTTCCGTGCGCTCGGCCATCGGCACCCACGGCCGCGGCTCGAACTTGACGCTGACGACGACGTTGCGCTCGTGCAGCACTTGGTTGTGCTTCAGGTTGTGCAGCAGCGCCTGTGGCACGGTGCTGCTGTCGGCCGCCAGGTAGACGGCCGTGCGCTCGGCGCGGTGTATGCCTTGTGCAGACAGGCCGTCGACAAAACCCTGCAGGTCCAGGCCGTCGCTGTGGATGCTTTGCAGCAGCAGCGCGCGGCCGCGCCACCAGGTGCTCATCAGCAGGAAGATCAGCAGGCCCAAGGCCAGCGGGAACCAGCCGCCGTCAAGGAACTTGATGGCGCAGCTGGCCACCAGCAGGATGTCCAGCGACGCAAAGAACAGGGTCGCGCCCACGGCCACCGGCGCGGGCAAACGCCAGCCTTCGCGCACCACGAAGTAGGTCAGCACGGTAGTGATGAGCATGGTCAGCGTCACCGCAATGCCGTAGGCCCCCGCCAGTGCGGGGGAACTGCCAAAGCCCACCACGGCAGCCACCACGCCCAGCATCAGCAGCGTGTTGACGCGCGGTATGTAGATCTGCCCAGCCTCGCGTGCCGACGTGTAGTGCACGGCCATGCGCGGCAGGAAGCCCAGCTGCATGGCCTGCTGCGTCATCGAATAGGCGCCCGAGATGACCGCCTGCGACGCGATGATGGCCGCCAGCGTGGCCAGCACCACGGCGGGCAGCAGCAGGCCTTCAGGGAACATGCGGTAGAACGGGTTGTCCAGCGCCGCCGGGCTGTGCATCAGCAGCGCGCCCTGACCCATGTAGTGCAAGGCCAGTGCAGGGAAGACCAGGCCCAGCCAGGCCAGCTGTATGGGCTTGCGGCCGAAATGGCCCATGTCGGCGTAGAGCGCTTCCGCGCCGGTCAAGGCCAGCACGATGGCACCCACCGTGGCCAGCAGGTGCCAGCCGCGTTCGCTCAGGAACTGGGCCGCATGCAGCGGGTTCAGCGCGGCCAGGATGGCGGGCTCGCGCACGATCTGCACAACGCCCGTGGCCGCCAGCGCGGCAAACCACAGCACGATCACCGGGCCAAAGAAGCGCCCCACTCGGCCCGTGCCCAGGCGTTGCACCGCAAACAGCAGCACCACGATCACCACCGTCAGCGGTACGACATAGGGCTTGAGCACGGGTGTCATCACCTCCAGCCCTTCCAGCGCGCCGAGCACCGAAATGGCCGGTGTGATGACGCTGTCGCCATAGAACAGCGTGGCGCCGAACACGCCCAGCAGCAGCAATGCGGTGCGCAGACGGGGCTTGTTCTGCACGGCCGTGGTGGCCAGTGCGGTGAGCGCCAGGGCGCCGCCTTCGCCGTGGTTGTCGGCACGCAGGATCAGCAGCACGTACTTGAGCGTCACCACCAGCATCAGCGCCCAGACGATGACCGACAGGGCGCCGATGAGGTGGTGCGCGTCCAGCGGCACGCCCGTGGCCGGCGAGAACACCTCCTTGACCGTGTACAGCGGGCTGGTGCCGATGTCGCCGTAGACGACGCCGATGGCGCCCAGTGTCAGTGCGCTCAGCGCGGTGCGGTGCGGTGCCGCGGGCGCAGCAGCATCATCGGTCAGGGCGGGAGAGACAGCGTTCATGGCAGCGCCTGGAGTGGACTTGCTGCCACGATGCCCGCCACGGCATCAGGAACGCATAAGCAGCCGGGCTTTGGCCGCGTGGGCTTCAGCTTTCGTCCGGCTCCGCGATGCGGTAGCCCACACCCGGCTCGGTCAGCAGCCGCGTCGGCTCGGCCGGCACCGCTTCCAGCTTGGCGCGCAGCTGGCCCATGTACAGGCGCAGGTAGTGCGTCTGTTCGGTGCAGTCAGGCCCCCAGACATCGGCCAGCAGCTGGCGGTGGGTCACCACCTGACCGGCCTGGCGCACCAGGCGGGCCAACAGCTTGAACTCCGTGGGCGTGAGACGCACGTCCTGGCCTTGCAGGCGCACACGGTGCGCGGCCAGGTCCACGTCCAGCCCGGCCTGCCGGTAGTGCGTGATGGCCGGCGCTGCGGCCTGGCCGCGGTGGCGCAACGCCACGCGCACGCGGGCCAGCAGTTCGCCCACGCCGAAGGGCTTGACCAGGTAGTCGTCGGCACCGGCGTCCAGCAGGCGGATTTTCTGGCCTTCGGCTTCGCGTGCGCTGATCACCACCACCGGTACACCGGCCTGCTTGCGCAGCAGCACCAGGAAATCCTGGCCGTCACCGTCGGGCAGGCCCAAGTCCAGCAGCACCAGGTCAACGCCGCCGCCGCCGTGCAGCTGAGCCTGTTGCCACTGGGCCTGCGCGTCGGCCAGGCTGGCTGCGGGCTTGACGGCATAACCTTCCACTTCCAGGGCCGCACGCA
This sequence comes from Betaproteobacteria bacterium, assembly GCA_031411215.1. Lineage (GTDB taxonomy): Bacteria > Pseudomonadota > Gammaproteobacteria > Burkholderiales > Burkholderiaceae_C > Rubrivivax. The sequence continues at coordinate 1,577 of JANOAM010000405.1, read as the reverse complement.
GCGTGGCGCGCAGTTCGCGGTCGTCTTCGACCAGCAGGATGCAGCTGCTCACGCCTCCGCTCCCGCCGGCGGCGCGGGCACGTCGCGCAAGGGCAGCGTGCACTCAAAGCTGCTGCCACCACGTGTGCGGCCCCGCAGCACCAGCGTGCCGCCATGCGCTTCGGCGATGGCCTTGCAGACGGCCAGGCCGACGCCGCTGCCCGTACTGGCACCCGCGTTGTCGCCCAGTCCGGGCGTGTCCTGGCCGCGCTGGAAGACGTTGAAGATGCGGTCGCGCCAGGCCAGGGCCACGCCGTGGCCCCGGTCGCGCACCGCCAGCAGCACACCACCGGCCACGCGGCGCAGCAGCAGCTCCACCGGCGCGTCGGGCGGGCTGTACTTCAGGGCGTTGTCGACGAGGTTGTCCAGCATCTGGGACACCAGCAGCGCATCGCACCACAAGAGCGGCAGGTCGGGCTCCAGCCTGGCGTGCACACGGCGGCCGTCGTCGCGGCGGCGCACACGTGCCAGCAGCGCGCCGACGATCTCCTCGGCCGATTCCCAGTCGCAGCGCAGCGTCACACCCGGCGCGCCCAGGCGCGCCAGCTGCAGCGTGTTGTCGGTGAGCCTTGCCAGGCGCCGGGTCTCGTCGACGATACCGGCCGCCAGGCGCTGGCGCTGCGCCAGGTCCATGCGGTCTGCCTGTTCGTGCAGGGAAGACGCCGCGCCCATGATGGTGGCCAAGGGCGTGCGGTAGTCATGTGCGATGGCCGCCAGCAACGCGTTGCGCACGCCCTGCTCACGCGCCTGTTCACGGGCTTGCTGTTCGGCCCGGGCCATGGCGGCACGCTGCAGGGCCTGGCCCATCTGGTCGCACAGGGCCTGCAGATGGGCACGCAACTCCGCGCTCGGCTTGTGCGCGCCCAGGCCGGCCAGCAGGGCCGCACCGGCAGTGGCGCCGCGGCCACGCAACGGCAGGTAGATGTCCGGCTGCTCCTGGTGCCAGCCGCTGCCGTGACCCAGAGCGCGGCCTTCGCGTGTGCACAGGGCAAGGCCAGCGCGCTGGTCGGCGTCGGCTGTGCCGGCGTGCAGGGTGTCAGGGAGCCAGAGCGCTACCGGGGCTGCGGCCACGTCGCGCAGCAGCTCTTGCAGACGGCCCAGGTGTGCCGTCGGGTCGGCCGCATCGCGCAGCAGGTCGCCCCAGGACCGCAGCGCGGCTTCGCGCTGCGCGGCCTGGGCGGCACGTGCGGCCGTGCGGCGCTGGCTCAGCAGCAGGGCGCTGACCACGGCATTCACGCCCAGCAAGGTGACCAGCAGCAGCGCATGCTGGTGCAGGTCCACGGTCCAGCTGTGGCGCGGCGGCACAAAACACCAGTTGAACGCGGCCACGCTGGCCACACCCGCCACCAGTGCCGCCCAGGCCGGCAACCACAGCGTGCCCAGGGCCGATGCCAACACCAACAGCATGGCGAGATTGGCCACGTCGGCCTGGCCGTCCAGCAGCCACATCGCCGCCCAGCCCAGGCCCCAAGCGGCAGCGCCGGGCCACCAGGCGGGGGCGAACTTGGGAATGGACATGGCACACCATAGCGCAGGGC
>JANOAM010000404.1:0-1947 GCA_031411215.1 Betaproteobacteria bacterium | reverse complement strand
CCTCGACCTTCTGCACCAGCAGCACCTCACCGCTGGAGATGTCGACGATGCGTGCCTCGCCGTCTTCGGCGATCTCTAAGGTCTTGTCGTGCGAGCCGTCTTCCTCGGCCTGCTGGGCCATCAGGCCGACGTTGGGCACGGTGCCCATGGTCTTCGGGTCGAAGGCGCCGTGCCACTTGCAGAAGTTGATGATCTCCTGGTAGATGCGGGCAAAGGTGCTTTCCGGCATCACGGCCTTCACGTCCTTCAGGCGGCCGTCGGCGCCCCACATCTTGCCGCCGTTGCGGATCATGGCCGGCATGGATGCGTCGACAATGATGTCGTTGGGCGAATGGAAGTTGGTGATGCCCTTGGCCGAGTCCACCATGGCCAGTTCGGGGCGGCCTTCGTGGCAGGCGTGCAGGTCACGCTTGATCTCGTCCTGCTGGCTTTGCGGCAGCGTGGTGATCTTGTTGTACAGATCGATCATGCCGTTGTTGACGTTGACACCCAGGTCTTCGAACAGCTTGGCGTGTTTGTCAAAGGCCTGCTTGTAGAAGATCTTGACGCAGTGGCCGAAGACGATGGGGTGCGAGACCTTCATCATCGTGGCCTTCACGTGCAGCGAGAACATGACGCCGGTCTTGTGTGCGTCTTCGATCTCCTTGGTGTAGAAGTCCAGCAGCGCCTTCTTGCTCATGAACATGCTGTCGACCACTTCGCGGTCCAGCAGCGACACCTTCTGCTTGAGCACGACGGTCTTGCCGCTCTTGGTGATGAGCTCCATCCTGACGTCACGTGCGCGGTCCATGGTCATGGACTTTTCACCATGGTAGAAATCGCCGTGGTGCATGTGCGATACGTGCGACCGCGAAGCCTGGCTCCACTCGGCCATGCTGTGCGGGTTCTTGCGGGCGTATTCCTTCACCGCCTTTGGCGCGCGGCGGTCGGAATTGCCTTCGCGCAGCACCGGGTTGACGGCACTGCCCGTGCACTTGGAATAGCGCGCGCGCAGGGCCTTTTCTTCGTCGGTCTTGGGCAGTTCGGGATAGTCGGGCAGCGCATAGCCCTTGCCCTGCAGTTCCTTGATGGCCGCTTTCAGCTGCGCCACCGACGCGCTGATGTTGGGCAGCTTGATGATGTTGGTGTCCGGCAGCAGGGTCAGCTTGCCCAGTTCGGCCAGGTTGTTGGGCACACGCTGCGCTTCGCTCAGGAATTCTGGAAACTCAGCCAGCACACGCGCGGCCACCGAGATGTCGCTGGTGTCGATTTGCACGCCGGCCGGCGCGGTGAAGGCGCGGATGATGGGCAGGAAGGCGTAAGTCGCCAGCAGGGGCGCTTCATCGGTCAGCGTGTAGATGATGGTCGGTTGCTTGGTGGTCATTCGCGATCTTCCGGTTGGTCAGTTGGTGTTCCGCACAAAAGCTGGTGTGCCTCCGCCTGGAACCCTGGATTCTCGCCGCCCCGGGCGACTCTGGCCTGACAGTCCGCAGCCAGGCGTTTTCAGGGGCGCGCTGCACCCGGGCTGCAGCCGGGCTTGGGCGCCAGCGCGTCCAGCGCGTAGCCCTGCAGCAGGCAGCGGAAGCGCGGCCGGCGGTTGAACTGGTAGAAGTACAGCCCGGCAGCGGCGGGCAGCGCCGCGTTGCAACGCAATTCATCCAGCAGACCGGGGCCGATGGCAAACAGCGCACTGCGCGAGCCTTTGGCCGGGATCACGAGCGGCGCGTTCTGCACCCGGCTGGCACGCACGGTGTTTTCCATGGCGTCTTCGGCTGCCGTGTCGCGGTACCAGACCAGGTGCGGGCCGGGCGCCAGCGACAGGTCGGTGTCGGCCGTGTTGCTGAACTGGACTTCCAGGCTCATGCTGTCGGCCACCCGCTGGGCAGTGACCCTGCAGGACAGCCCCGCCTGGTCCGGGGGTTCGGCGTGTGCGGTGGCTGCGGCCAGCGCCAGCAAGGCCAACGAACC
>JANOAM010000403.1:0-3502 GCA_031411215.1 Betaproteobacteria bacterium | reverse complement strand
CTGATGGTGGTGGCCGCGATGATGGTGATCTACGTGCTGCTGGGCACCATCATGGAAGAGCTGAGCATGGTGCTGCTGACCATCCCGGTGTTCTTCCCCATCGTCACCGGCCTGGGCTTTGACCCGGTGTGGTTTGGCGTGTTGATTGTGCTGGTGGTGCAGGTGGGGCTGATCTCACCGCCCGTCGGCATGAACATGTTCGTGATGAACGCGCTCTTGAAGGACGTGTCGCTGATGGCCATCTTCCGCGGCAGCGCCATCTTCTGCGTGCCCTTGTTCGTGGGGCTGGTGCTGGTGCTGTTCTTCCCGCAACTGGCGCTCTGGCTGCCCGGCTTCATGAAGTAGCCGCGGCGGGCGACCGTGTGATCGCCCGTCGCGGTACCGGCCTCACTTGAAGCTGTACTTCAGGCTCGCGAAGAAGGTGCGGCCCTTGGGGTCGGTGTAGGTCGGGTCGTAGGTGGACAGGAAGTAGTAGCTCTGGTTGGAAAACGGCGGCGCCGTGTCCAACAGGTTCTGCACGCCCATGCGCAGCTGCAGCGACGCGTTCACCTTCCAGGAAGCCGACAGGTCCCACAGCGAGTAGGCCTTGACGCGGCCTGGCGTCACGCTCGGCAGGTAGTTGTCGTCGGTGTAGGCCGCGTAGTAGGTGTTGCCCAGCGAGGCCGCCACGTCGCCCAGCGACCAGTCCAGCGCCAGGCGGTGGCGCCAGCGCTGGATGACCTGGTCGTTCAGGAATCGGCCCAGGTTGCTGACCAGGGGTTCCTGCGGCCCGAACTGGCGCCGGTAGTCGATGATGTAGGTGCCGTTGAGCACCGCCGCGAACTGACCCACCGGCGAGTTCATGCCGCGCACCGCCAGCTCCACGTCCAGGCCCGAAGTGCGCAGCTGCCCCTGGTTTTCGTTCTTCAGCAGCACGGTGGGGTAGTCGGTCGAATCGCGCGTGATGTAGGCCGCGTACTTGGTCGGGTCGGCCAGCACGGTCTTGGCGTTGAGGTCGCTGATGACGTCGGTCTTGCGGATGTTCCAGTAGTCCACGCTGGCGCTGTAGCCCAACAGCGGTTCGAACACGATGCCCAGCGAGAACTGCTTGCTCTTCTCGGGCTTCAGGTTCGGGTTGGCCTGCTTGATGGTGGGGTACTGGTCGAAGTCGCCGTAGACCGAGTCGTAGATGAAGGCCGGGCTGGAGCCGTAGACCGTGGGGCGGTACAGCTCGCTGAAGCTGGGGGCGCGGAAGCCTGTGCCAGCCGAGCCGCGCACCAGCACCGTCTTGCTGGGCTGCCAGCGCAGGCCGGCCTTGGGGTTGAAGGTGTTGCCAATGCCCTGGTAGCGGTCAAAGCGCAGGGCCAGCTGCGCTTCCAGCTCTTTGGTGAAAGGCGCGCTCAGCTCGGCGTAAGCTGAAGTGATGTTGCGCGAGTAGTCCGTGGCCTGCAGCGGCGGGCTGCTGCCGCTGCTGTCGCGGTCACCGGCGATGTTGTTGCTCAGCAGCAGGGCCGAAGGCGTGAACTGCTGCGACTCGCGGCGCAGTTCGCCGCCCACGGCCACACCCAGGGCGCCTCCTGGCAACTGGCCCAGGCTGCCGGTCACTTTGGCGTCCAGGCCGCGCGCTTCGCCGCGGCTCTTGCGCGCTTCATCGTCCACGCGGATGGACTGCAACAGGGTCTGCCCGGCGGCGCTGGAAGGGCCGAAGGGGTTGATGGTGCCGGCGGCCACGCCCGCGGCAAAGCGGTCGAACAGGAAGTAGCCGTTGACGTAACGGTCCACCGACCGGTTCACAGCCTGGCTGATGGCGGCGCTGTAGTCCCAGTCGCCGCCGAGCGTGCCGTTGACGCCCAGCACCACGCGCTGGTTGTCGCTGGTGACCTCGTTGCTGCGGTTGCCGGCTTCCTTGGCGCGTACGCGCACTTCCACCGTGCCCACGTTGGCAATGGGCCGCGGCAGGTTCACGCTGAGCTGGCTGAATGTCAGGCCCGACACGGTGGTGGGCACGGGCGACAGCACGTAGGTGGTCTTCGTCTGGCCCTTCAGCACCTCTGCAAAGGCTTGTGTACCGGCACCCAGCTTCAGCACGCCGCGGCCCAGGAAGGAGACCTTGCTCGACTCCGGGTAGATCTCGGTGTCGGACATGTAGTCGTAGCCGCAGGCCTGGCTCAGGAAGGATGACGCGTACACCGAAGCCGGCGGGTTGCAGCCGGGCGCCGTGAGGTTGACGGTGCGCTGGTTGTAAGGTGACCCGCTGAAGCTGTAGCCCGCGGCGTTGATGGCGGCCTGCTGGTTGCCGCGCGTGGTGCTGTTGCCCGACAGCCGGATGTTGCCCGGGTAGGGCCGGCTGGACAGGTAGAAGGGCACCGTGGTGGCCAGCGGCCGTTCCTGGATGAAGTCGCGCTGCGTCGAACGCAGGCTGTCCAGCTTCTGGAAGTCGAGCACGCCGAACACGTTGTAGCCGGTGGTCTCGACATCGCCGATGCCGCCACTGACCGTGCCGGTGCGCTTGCCCGCGCCGCCATGCTGCGTGGCCGCCGCGTAGACCGACAGGTCGGCGCCCTGGTAGTCGCGCCGTGTGATGAAGTTGATGACGCCGCCGATGGCATCGGTGCCGTAGATCGCCGAGGCGCCGTCCTTCAGCACCTCCACGCGCTGGATGGCGCCGGCCGGGATGCTGTTCAGGTCCACGCCCGCGTTGTCGCCGGGGCTGGCAAAGTTGGCCAGGCGGCGGCCGTTGAGCAGCACCAGCGTGCTGGACACGCCCAGGCCGCGCAGGTTGGCGCCGTTCAGGCCGCGCTGCCCGCCGGTGCTGTCGGTGATGCTGGCGCCGTCGGCGATGTTGGCCGTGCTGGCACTGATGTTGCGCAGCAGCTCGGCCGCAGTGGTGGCGCCGGTCTTGTCGATGTCGGCGCGGGTGATGGTCTGCACCGGCAGCGCGGTCTCGTTGGCCAGGCGCTTGATGCTGGAGCCGGTGATCTCCACGCGCTGGGTCTCCACGGTCTGGGCCCGGGCCGCCGTGGCCGCCAAGGCCCCCAGGGCCAGGATCGCGAGGCTGACGCGCCGCAGCGCGAAAGAGGGGTGGTTCATGCGGAAAGCGTCCTTGTTGCAGAGGGGGCCGGTTCGGGCTCAGGGCGCACGGCCATGTGCCGCACAGCGTGTGTCTGCGGCGCACTCTAGGCAGCAGCCTGCGGCTTGCCTACGGGGTCAGGGCCGGTCGGTCGCAGTTTGAAAAGTCGGCGTCGCTTTTGACCCAGGTCGGTGGGAACAGGGTGAGGTGTTCGATGCCAAGATCGCGCCCCATGAAGGTCTGCCTGCATTCTTTTTGCGCGGCGGCGCGCGGCGCGCGGGCCGCCGCGGCCCTGGTCCTGTGCTGCCTGCCGGCTGCGGCGGCAAATGGCATCAGCGTGTCGATAGGCGGCGCCCTGCGTGACGACAACCACGCCGTCTGGCAGCGCCTGGTGGACCTGGCTGGCGGCCCCGGCGCGCGCTATGTGGTGCTGGCCACGGCCTCGGGCAACCC
>JANOAM010000402.1:0-1713 GCA_031411215.1 Betaproteobacteria bacterium | reverse complement strand
TATGAGCAAGCCCCCGGCGAGTGCGCTGCCGGGGGAGAACTGGTCCAGGCGATGTCCAAAGGGGTGAGGGTGCGGGTGGAGAGGGCGCAAGACTGCCACAAGTGCGGGCCAGGGTGCTGTTGGCTACTGTTGGCTACGATGGGCGCACCCCAGCCGACCCGAGACCTGCGATGCCCCTGCCCCTGACCGCGTGGCGCCGACGCGACGCCTTGGCTGCCCTGGCCGGCTTGGCCCTGTCGCCTGCACTGCGCGCGGCCGACGCACCGCTGCCCGTGTTCGACGCCCACCTGCACTACAGCCACGACGCCTGGGAACGCCTGCCGCCTAAAGACGCCATTGCGCTGATGCGTCAGGCCGGTCTCAAACGCGCCATGGTCTCCAGCAGCAGCGACGAAGGCACGCAGAAGCTCTACGCCGAAGCGCCGGACCTGGTGCTGCCCGTGCTGCGCCCCTACCGCACGCGTGGCGAGATCGGCAGCTGGATGCACGACAGCAGCATCGTCACCCACCTGGAACAGCGCCTGGCACGCTACCGCTACGTGGCCATCGGCGAATACCACGTCTATGGCGCTGACGCCGACCTGCCGGTGGTGCGCCGCGTGGTGCAACTGGCGCGTGAGCACCAGCTGTTCCTGCATTCGCACTCGGACGCTGACGCCATTGCGCGGCAGTTCAGGCAGGACCCGCAGGCGCGCATCCTGTGGGCGCATTCGGGCTTTGACGCGCCCGACAAGGTGCGTGAGATGCTGCGCCAATTTCCGCGCCTGTGGTGCGACCTGGCCTTCCGCAGCGACCACGCCACGGGTGGCAAGGTGGACGCGGCCTGGCGTGTCGCCTTCCTGGAATTCCCCGACCGCTTTCTGCTGGGCACCGACACCTTCACGCCGGAGCGCTGGTACTACGTGCCGGAACATGCACGCTGGTCACGGCAGTGGCTGGCGGACCTGCCGGCCGACGTGGCGGAGCGCATCGCCTGGAAGAACGGCGAGACGCTGTTCACCACGATGCTGATGCGGGGCGGCGCGAAGTGAAGTTTTTTGGCGCCGTCCTGCTGGCGCTGTGCTGTGTGGTGCCGGCAGCGCAGGCGCAGACCGGCTGCGCGGCGCCCGCGCCCGAGGCGCAGGTGCTGCGCGAGGCGGGCGTGCAGGTGCAGTGGCAAGCCCGGCCCGCAGTCATCACCGTGGGCAAGCACTTTGCGTTGGAGATCACCGTCTGCCCTGCGTCGGCCGAGCTGAGCCGCGTGGACGCGTCCATGCCCGAACACCGCCATGGCATGAACTACCGGCCCAGCCTGAAGCCGCTGGGCGGCGGACGCTGGCGCGCTGAAGGTTTGCTGTGGCACATGAGCGGCCGCTGGGAGCTGCGCTTGGATCTCAAGCACGAAGGCCAGGACCTGCACTTGCGCCAGTCGGTCACGCTGCCGTGATGCGGCGGGCCGCGGCCTGCGCCGCATTGCTGTGGCCCGTCTGGCTGGCAGCGCAGACGCTGCTGCCCTTCACGACCGAAGAGCGTGCACGCATCGCGTCGCACGGGCCTTGGCCAGCGGCCGTGGAGCGTGATGCGTCTAACCGTGTGGAATTGCGGCCGGCCGCTGTGGCCTGGGGCCGCCAGTTGTTCTTTGACAAGGCGCTGTCGGCGGATGGCCGCATGTCCTGCGCCGGTTGCCACGTGCCGGGCCTGGCCTTCCAGGATGGCCTGGCCACGCCGCGTGCC
>JANOAM010000401.1:0-6751 GCA_031411215.1 Betaproteobacteria bacterium | reverse complement strand
TGATCGACGACGCGCTGGCCAAGGGCGCGAAGCTGGTCTGCGGCGGCAAGGCCGACAACACGCTGATGCCGGCGACCATCCTGGACCACGTGACGCCCAAGATGCGCATCTACTCGGAAGAGACCTTCGGCCCGGTGAAGTGCGTGGTGCGCGTCAACGGTGTGGACGAGGCCGTGGCTTGCGCCAACGACAACGAATACGGCCTGTCCGCCGCCGTCTTCGGCCGTGATACGGCACGTGCGCTGACCGTGGCGCAGCGCATCGAAAGCGGCATCTGCCACATCAACGGCCCCACGGTGCACGACGAGGCGCAGATGCCTTTTGGTGGCGTCAAGGGCAGCGGCATGGGCCGCTTTGGCGGCAAGGCCGGCATTGCGGAGTTCACGGACCTGCGCTGGATCACCCTGCAGACGGGCGAGCGGCACTATCCGTTCTGAGCCAACCGTAGCCCCATTCAACCGACCAAGTCATGGCGCGCCGCCCCTCAACCAGGACGGGATGTCTGCCAGCGCGGGCAGCACGCGCCAGATCTCGATGCGGTCGTCAAACGGCATATAGAAGACGATGAAGGGGTAGCGATGGCAGGGCCAGGAGCGCAGCCCGGGCAGGTTGGTTTCCTGCCCCGCTCGCGGTGAGCCGCTTTCGGGCGCGCGCCGGATGTGCGAATAGGCGCGCTCCAGGGCGCGCAGGAAACCCGCCGCTGCGCGCGGGGACTCCGCCAGGTAGCCGTCGAGCGCGCGGGCCACGTCGATGTCGGCGAGGTGCCGGCGCAACAGCGGGCGGAGCGACTGCTTCCGCCCAGCGCCGGGGCGCGGGCTCACGCCTTGGCTGCTCTGGACGCCTTGCGCGCCGGGCGCGCGGCGAGCTTCTTTCGCAGTGCATCGAAGTAGGCGCCATCTGCCTCGCCGGTGATCGGCGAGCGCGCACCGGCCAGCAGAAGGTCACGGAACTGCAGGCGCTCCTGATCGCGGCGAATGAGCTCGCGCACGTATTCGCTGGAAGTGCCATACCCGGCTTGGCTGACCTGTGTTTCGACGAACTCGCGCAACGCGTCGGGTAGAGAGACGTTCATGGTTCCCACGGTGGGCCTCGCAGCGGGTATGTTGACGCCGTGAGTTTGCCAAACTTTGGCACACACGCAACGTGGCAAGGGCCACATTGCGGAAGTCACCGCTCTGCGTTGGATCACTCTGCAGACGGGCGAGCGGCACTATCCCTTCTGAAGCCTCGTTCTGAAGTCCGCCTTCTGACCGACTTCGGCCAGATCAGCTGGCCGGCAACAGTCCGCGCAGTTTCAGCGTCAGCTCCGCCGCCTGCCAGACCGCGATGCGCTCACTGGCCACCAGCTTGCGCGCGGGCTCGCTCAGGTCGCCCAGGCAGATGAACAACGCATCGGGCGCGTCGGCGGCTTCACGCGCGGCCTGCAGCGCACGCAGCGGCTCCAGGCCGGTGTGGGCGGACTTCCAGCGCCGCGCGGCCACCAGCATGCGGCGGCCCTTGCGTTCGAGATCGAAATCACAGGCGTCGCTCGCGCTGCCTGCACTGCGTTTGACGGTGAAGCCGTCGCGCTGGAACGCCGCCTCCAGGGCCTGCGCGAAGGCCTTCCAGTTCATCGCACCCAAGGTCTTGGCGGCCTGCTCGATCTGCGCCGGCCCAGGCTGGCCGCGGCTGCGCCACGCGGCCATGGCGGCAATGGCGATGAACGGAAAGCCCGACAGGGCACCCACCACGCGGTAGCTGGCGGGCAGCAAGGCGGCAGCCACCGCACCCACCGCGACACCGATGGCCAGGCTGACCCACCACGGCTTGCGCAGCAAGGTGGCGAACAGGGAGTTCTCAGGCATCTGGAACTTCATGGCTGGGTCTCCCGTGCACGCTGGTGCGCCAGCACATAGGCGCCTTGCGGCACATGCAGCAGGTCGGCCACGCGCCACAGCGTATGGCGTTCGTGGTCGGCCAGGTGGCCGTCTGCATAGGCGACCCGCCACATCAGTTCCACCATGCGCACCTTCTGCTCCATGGAGAAGTGCGCATTCAGCTGGGACGTGAAGCTGATGAGGTCGGTGGCCTGGCGCGCCGTGGCCTCGGCCAGTTCGGCCAGGCGGTCGGCCTCGTCAGTGGCGAGGCGGAATTTTTCGATCAGCGCAGCCTGCACGGCCAGGCGTTCGGCCGCGCCGAAGCTGCTGTCGGCGCGCATCACCTCCACCAGCAGCACGGCCGTGGCCAGCTGCAGGTGGTGTTCGTCACCCGCCGCAGGCGCCGCGTCGGTTTGCGGCGGCAGCAGGCAGTCGAACAGGTCCTTCAGTGTCTTGAGCATCGGGCCATCATGGCACGTTGGCCTGCTTCACCGCGGCGGGCGGCGGCTGCTGGCCGACGAGCCCTGGTCAGGGCTGCAGCGGTGCGGTGGCGAGAAAGTGCGCCAGGTCCTGCAGGTCTGCATCGGAAAGCCCCAGCAGCGCGTTGCTCATCAGCGTGTCGCGGCCGAGGGTGCGGCCGGCGGCGAAGTCACGCATCGACTGCAAGAGGTAGTCCTCGCGCTGCCCGGCCAGGCGCGGGATCTGCTCGCGGCCCGCATAACCGGGCAGGTGGCAGGTGCCGCACAAGGCGCGCTGCGACAGCGCCGTGCCACGCGCGGCGCGTGCGGCGTCACGCGCCGGCCGTTCGGGCTTCATCGGCAGCGCGGCGTAGTGGCGCGACAGTGCCGTGAGGTCGGCATCCGACAGGCCGTCGAGCAGCCCCGCCATTGGCGGCACCACCGACAGGCCTTCGCGCATCATCACCAGCCGGTTCTCGATGAACAGGCGCGGCTGGCCCGCCAGGTGCGGCACGCCAGCCACCGTGGCGTGACCGTCGGCGCCGTGGCAGGCAGCGCAGACCACCAGCTTGCCTTGCAGCGTTTCCGGCAGCGGCTGGGCGGCTGCGCTGGCCGCCAGCGCCACCGCAGCAATGGCCACGAACCAGCGCTTCAACGTGGGTAGCTCACGCGGTAGATCGCGCCCATCTGCTCGTCGCTGACCAGCACTGAGCCGTCGGGCATCTGCAGCAGATACACCGGGCGGCCCGAGAATTCCTGCGTCGCTGCATTCAGGAAGCCGGTGATGAAGGGTTCGACCTTGACATTGCGGCCGTTGGCATCGGCCGTGACGCGCACCACGTCGTAGCCGAACTTGGTGTTGCGGTTCCACGATCCCTTGCGCGCCACCAGCATGCTGTTGCGGTACTCGGCCGGGAACTGGTTGCCGGTGTAGAAGATCAGCCCCATCACGGCCGCGTGTGGGCCCATCTCGGCCACCGGAAGCGCGACGCCGTCGCACGCATTGGGCTTCTTCAAATCGGGGTCGGCCACGCCGGCGGCATGGCAATACGGGAAGCCGAAGTTCTGGCCCGTGCTTCCCATGCGGTTCAGCTCGTCCTGCGGGCCGTCGTCGCCCAACCAGTCGCGGCCATGGTCGGTGAACCACATCTCCTTGGTGGCCGGGTGCCAGTCAAAGCCCTGGGTGTTGCGCACGCCGCGCGCCAGCACTTCCATGCCCGAGCCGTCGGCGTTGTAGCGGCGGATCTGCGCGTACTCGGCCGTCGGCTCGCAGATGTTGCACGGCGCGCCGAAAGGTACGTACAGCTTGCCGTCGGGGCCGAAGCGGATGTACTTCCAGTTGTGATGTTGCAGCGGCGGCAGCTTGAAGGCCGCCGTCATGTCCACCGGTGCAGCGGCCGGGTTGGACTCGATGCCGTCGAAACGCAGCACCTTGTCGATGGCCATCACGTACAGGCTGCCGCCCTTGAACTCCACGCCCGAGGGCTGGTTGAGCTTGTCGACCACGACACGGCTGCTGCGCTGCGCGCCGCCGTCGGTGACCTCATAGACACGCCCGATGCCGCGTGTGCCGACGTAGATGCGGCCCTGGTCGCCGCGCACCATGGCGCGCGCGCCGGGCATGCCGTGGGCCCAGAGCTCGATCTTGAAGCCCGGCGGCAGCTTGAGCTTGTCGATGGCGATCTCGCCAGGCGGCGTGGCCGTGTTGCGGCCGGCCAGCGGCGCCAGCGGTGACGCGGCCATGGCGGGGCCGCGGCCCTGCTGCCAGGCCGGTGCTGCGGCGGGTGTCGCGGGCGCCACCGGTGCCGACATCGGCGTCGGCGCCGGTGCCGGCGCTGTGGCGCATCCGGCCAGCACGGCGACGGCGGCCAGCATGGCAAGTGTCTTCTTCATGGCTGTCTCCTGAGTGGTTGTGGTTCGATCAATCGCCGACGATCTTGCGGTCCCGCACGATGGCGCCGAAGCGCTTGCTGTCCTCGGCCATCTTGGCTGCGAACTGTTCCGGGCTCATCGGCGCGGGCACACCGCCGATGGCGTTGATGCGTTCGCGCATGGCGGGTGTCGCCAGGATGCGGTTGACCTCGCTGTTGAGCTTGGCCACCACCGCTGCGGGCGTGCCGGCCGGCGCGTAGAGGCCGAACACGGTGTCGGCGTCAAAGCCCTTCAAGCCCGCTTCGCTGAGCGTGGGCGTGTCGGGGAACAACGGGCTGCGGCTCGGGCTGCCCACCGCCAGCAGGCGCAGGCGGCCGGCGCGGATGTGGGGGATCGCGATGCCGGGGTCAAAAAGGAAATCCACCTGGCCGCCCAGCAGGTCGGTCAGAGCGGGTGCGGCGCCGCGGTAGGGGATGTGCACGGCGAAGGCGCCGCTCATGCTCTTCATCATCTCCGCCGCCAGGTGCGGGCTGCTGCCATTGCCGGGGCTGCCGAAACTGCGGCGGCCTGGGTTGGCCTTGATGTCTTTGACAAGACCGGCGTAGTCCTTGATGGGGCTGTCGGCACGCACCACCAGGAACACGAGCACACGCGCCGCGGCGGCCACGGGCACGATGTCCTTCAGCGGGTCAAACGGCATCTTGGCGTAGATGTGCGGGTTGACCGACACCGTGCCGCCGCTGGCGAACAGCAGCGTGTAGCCGTCGCCCGGGCTCTTGGCGACCACGTCGGCGCCCAGGTTGCCACCGGCACCGCCGCGGTTTTCCACGGTCACCGGCTGGCCCAGGCTGTCCTGCAGCGGCTGCGCCAGCGAACGCGCCAGTTGGTCGGCGGCGCCGCCGGGCGGGAAATTGACGACCAGCTTGATGGGTTTGGCGGGCCAGGCCTGGGCATGGGCTTGCGAATGAAGCCATGGTGCGGTGGTGCTGCCCAGCAGCAGCGCAGTGACGGTTCTTCGGTTGAGATGAGTCATCGAGAGTCTCCGGTCGTTTTGTTTTCTTGCCTTCAATCCACCACCACGTCCACCAGCACCGGCCCAGGCGATGCCAGCGCCTGCTCCAGCACACCGGCCAACGCAGCGCCATCCGTCACACGCAGGCCCTTCACACCGTGGCCGGTGGCCAGGGCGACGAAGTCCAGGTCGGGCAGGTCCGTGCCGGGCAGGTGCGCGCCGGGTGCAAAGCCGAACAACGGCGCGAAGTGGTGCAGCGCCGCGTACTGGCGGTTGTTGACGATGATGATGGTGATGGGCAGCTTGAACTGCGCCGCGGTCCACAGCGCCTGGATGGCGTACATGGCCGATCCGTCACCGATCAGCGCGATGACCTTCTTCTCTGGCTGCGCCAGCGCCACGCCCACGGCCGCCGGCAGGCTGTGGCCCAGGCCGCCGCTGCACATGGTGTAGAAGCTGCCGGCCTCGTGAAAAGGCAGGTGGCGCTGCAGGATGGGCCGTGCGCTGGGCGCTTCTTCCACCACCACGCTGTGGCGGCCGCGCACCTGCGCCAGGGTCTGCATCAGGAAGGCGGTGCTCATGCGTTCGCCGGGGGCGGGTGTGGCGATCGATGGAGCCGGTTCACGCCCCGCCGGTGCCACACGCGGTGACCGTGCCGGACGCGCCAGCAAGTCCATCAGCGCCAGCCGCACACTGCTGAAGACGGCGGTGCCCACCGGCGCCCACGCAGCCGCCTGAGGGTCGTCGGTGATCTGGATGAGCGTGGCACCGGCCGGCACATGCGGCCCTTCGCCCTGCACGTGGTAGGTGAAGGCCGGCGCGCCCAGCGCCAGGATCAGGTCGTGGCCAGCCAGCAGCTGCACGATGCGTTCACGCATCGCGGGCAGAAAACCGGCGAACAGGCGGTGGTCTTCCGGGAAGCTGCAGCGGCCGCTCATCGGGGCCACGAAAACGCGGGCGTTGTGGCGTTCGGCCAGTTGCACGCTTTCAGCGAACGCGCCGTCGCGGTCCACGGCCGCACCGACGACGATGACCGGCCGCTCCGCCGCGTCCAGCGCATCGCCCAGCTCGGCCAGCAGCGCGGGCTCGGGCCGCAGTTGGGTGCTCATGCGGCGCGGCGCGACCGGTTCGGTGGCCACGGACCAGTCGTCCGCCGGCACGCTCACCAGCACCGGGCCGCGCGGCGGCGTCATGGCCACGTGGTAGGCACGGGCGATGGCCAGCGGCACGTCTTCAGCGCGCGCCGGCTCCACGCTCCACTTGACGTAGGGCTTGGGCAACTCGGTGGCCTGGGCGCTGTGCAGGAAGGGGTCGAAGGGCAGGATGGACCGCGCCTGTTGCCCGGCGGTGATGACCATCGGCGTGCGGTTCTTGAAGGCCGTGAAGATGTTGCCCATGGCGTGGCCCACGCCGGCCGCTGAGTGCAGGTTGACGAAGCTGGCGTTGCCGGTGGCCTGCGCGTAGCCGTCGGCCATGCCGACGACCACCGACTCCTGCAGCCCCAGCACGTACTGGAAGTCGGCCGGGAAGTTTCGCAGCAACGGCAGTTCTGT
>JANOAM010000400.1:0-3184 GCA_031411215.1 Betaproteobacteria bacterium | reverse complement strand
GTGCTCATGCCGTAGAACGACAGGCTCACGATCAGGAACTTCAGGATGGGGTCGTCACGCAGCTTGTGCCAGGCACCGCTGAGTGTCATGACGCCGTTGATCATGCCGCCCCAGCTGGGTGCCAGCAGCACCAGGCTGAAGACCATGCCCACGCTCTGCGCCCAGTCCGGCAGCGCGGTGTAGTGCAGGTGGTGCGGGCCTGCCCACATGTAGGTGAAGATCAGCGCCCAGAAGTGAACGATGGACAGGCGGTAGCTGTAGACGGGACGCTCGGCCTGCTTGGGGATGTAGTAGTACATGATCCCCAGGAAGCCTGCGGTCAGGAAGAAGCCCACCGCGTTGTGGCCGTACCACCACTGGACCATGGCGTCCTGCACGCCTGCATAAGCCGAATAACTCTTGAACAGCGTGACCGGAATGGCCGCGCTGTTGACGATGTGCAGCAAGGCCACGGTGAGGATGTAGGCGCCAAAGAACCAGTTGGCCACGTAGATGTGCCTGACCTTGCGTTTGCCGATGGTGCCGAAGAACACCACCGCATAGCTGACCCACACCACGGCAATCAGCAGGTCTATGGGCCATTCGAGTTCCGCGTACTCCTTGCCCTGCGTCATGCCCAGCGGCAGCGTGATGGCCGCCGCCACGATGACCAGCTGCCAGCCCACGAAGGTGAACATCGCCAGGCCGGGCGCGAACAAACGCGTCTGGCAGGTGCGCTGCACCACGTGGTACGAGGTGGCAAACAGCGTGCAGCCGCCAAAGGCAAAGATCACGGCGTTGGTGTGCAGGGGGCGCAGCCGGCCGTAGCTCAAAAAGGAGATGCCGAAGTTCAGTTCGGGCCAAGCCAGCTGGGCGGCGATGACCACCCCCACCAGCATGCCCACCACTCCCCACAGCACGGCGGCCAAGGCAAACAGCCTGACCACCGTGTCAGCGTATACGCCCTGCCCGGGCTCCGCCTTCGCGGCATGGTTCGACATCAACAGACTCCTCACTTCGTTGCTTGGGAACGATGCGAGGATTCTTCCGGTCAACCCCCGCGAGGGGCTTGATCGACATCAACCGCAGGTGGGTCGTCTGTCAGGATTCGTTCACCTTCGGCGTCCAGGTCGTCGAACTGCCCCCGGTTCAGCGCCCAGCCGAAGACGGCGATGATGAACAGCACCAGCCCGGCCGACAGCGGGATCAGGATGTAGAGACTTTCCATGTGCGTCAGTCCCGCCGTTCAGCGTGCCGCGCGCAGTGCGTTCAGCACCACGAAGAGCGAACTGCCCGCCATGCCCAGCCCGGCGGCCCAGGGCGGCAACCAGCCTGCCAGGGCCAACGGGATGCACAAGCCGTTGTAGGCAGCGGCCCACAAGAAGTTCTGCCGCAGGATGGCCAAGGCGCGCTGCGCCGTGGCGCGCGCCCGAACCACGTCTTGCAGCAGGTTGGATGTGATGACCGCGTCGGCATGGCTGCGCGACACGAGCGCGCCCTGCCCCATGGCCAGGGACACGTCGGCGCGGGCCAGCACGGGCGCGTCGTTGATACCGTCACCCACCATCACGACCCGCTGGCCTTGTGACTGCAGCGCCGCCAGGGCCGCGAGCTTGTCCTCGGGCGATGCCTGGGCCATGACGTCGTCTATGCCCACGCGGTCCGCCAGTTCCTGCGCCCGCGCCACGCTGTCACCGCTGACCAGACGCACCGCGACACCTTGCGCCCGCAGGGCCGACACCGCTTCGGCTGCACCCACGCGCAGCATCTCGTCCAGGCGGAAGGCGGCCAAGCACTGGCCGGCACGCGCCAGGAACAGACGCTCGCCTGGCAGCGCGTCGGCCACACCCAGCCAGCGCGCCGAACCCAGGCGCCATTCCGTGCCGCAAGCGTCACACGCCAGCAAGCCCAGGCCCGCGTGCTCCTGCACGCCGTGCCAGTGCACGACGGCGTCGGGTGCGGCCGCGCCCAGCGCGCGGGCCGCGGGATGGCTGGACCAGCGCGACAAGGACGCCGCCACCTGCAGGAGATCATCAGCCGACTGCCCCTGCGCCGCGGCGCTGAGGCGCGTGCCGGCCCACTGCAGTCGGTCTTCGGTCAGCGTGCCGGTCTTGTCGAAGAAGAAATGCTGCGCCGTGGCCAGGCCTTCGATGGCATCCAGCCGCTGCACCAGCACGCCGCGCCTGGCCAGCCCGCGTGCAGCCGCCACCAGGGTGGCGGGCGCTGCCAACGACAAGGCGCAAGGACAGGTCACGATCAACACCGACACTGCCACCCACACCGCCCGCGACGGGTCGACCACGCTCCACACCGCGGCGGCGCCGGCCGCCAGCAGCAGCACCGCCCACAGGAAGGGCCCGGCCCAGCGGTCGGCTACACGGGCAGCGGCCGGGCGCTGCGTCATGGCGCTGCGCATCATGGAGACGATGGCTTCCAGGCGCGTGTCGCCGCCCACCCGCTGCACACGCACACGCACCGGTGCGCCGACATTGATGCTGCCGGCCACGACGGCGTCGCCCTCCAGCTTGGCCACTGGGGTGCTCTCGCCGCTGAGCAGGGCCTCGTCGGCCTGGGTCTGGCCCAGCTCCACCAGGCCATCCGCCGGGAAGGACTGGCCCAGCGGCACTTGCACCAGGTCGCCCACGTGCAGGCGTTGCACGCTCACCGCGGTCGCCTGGCCATCGACGCCCACGCGCCAGGCCGTCTCCGGCAAACACGCCAAGGCCCGCTCCAAGGTCTCGGCCGCCTGCTGGCGCGCGCGCAGTTCCAGCCAGCGCGCACCCAGCAGGAAGCTGATGAACATGGTCAGCGAGTCGAAGTAGACGTCCTGCCCGAACATCCCCTTCGGTTCGAAAGTGGAGACGGTGCTGGCGACGAAGGTGATGGCGATGCCCAGCGCCACGGGCACGTCCATGCCCATGCGGCGCATGCGCAACATGCGCCAGGCGCCGCTGAAAAAGGGTGTGGCCGAAAAGGCCATCACGGGCAGGCTGAGCAGCCAACTGCCCCAGTTCAGCAGCTGCCGCATTTCATCGCTCAGCTCACCCGGTGCGGCCACGTAGCTGGGCGTGGCGAACATCATCACCTGCATGGCGCAGAAGCCGGCCACGAAGAGACGCCACAAGGCCTGACGCTGCACTTGGCGCCGCAGTTCGCGGGCGGGCGCCGCAGCGTCGGGCACGGCGTCATAGCCGGCGCGGCGCAC
>JANOAM010000399.1:0-4095 GCA_031411215.1 Betaproteobacteria bacterium | reverse complement strand
CGCGACAGCCTGCGCCGCATGTACATCGGCACGCTGACCCTGACCCTGGTGCTGGCGGTGTTTGCCGCCGTGCTGCTGGTATTCGCTGTTCGCGGCCTGCACCGCCAGCGCGTTGGCGGCCAGGCTGCGCGCGATGGGCTGCGTCACCAGCAGGTAGCGGTCTTCGCCCAGCGCCAGCGTCACGTCGCTGCGCGGCACCCGGGCCATGGCGCGCACGCGCGGGCCGCTGTTGGGGGCCGCCAGGGACTCTTCGTCTAGGCCGTCCACCTGGCTGGCGCTGCCCAGGCTGCGCGCGTTGCGCAGCAGCGCGGCCGAAGGCCGTTCAGGCGGGCCGGCGATGGCGCCGCCACCAGCCGTCATCAGCACCTGGCCGGTGGCCAGCACCAGGCTCACTTCGCTGGCGCCTATCTGTTCACGCAGCCGTTCCAGCGACAGCGGCAGCACGGCCGGGCCGTTGTCGGCCAGGCGTTCCGCGGCCACGCGGGTCTTGCCGACCAGGTCCGCCGCCAGCCCGTCCAGCGTGCCACGGCCCAGGGCCAGGCCGGCATCCAGCGCACCGGCCACCTTGACGTCGAACCAGGCTTCAATGGACCGGCTGACAAACTGGTAGCTCACGGTGTAGATCACCAGGCCCGGCAGCAGCCCCACCAGCGCAAAGATGCCGGCCAGCTTGATGAGCAGCCGGCTGCCGAACTTGCCGCGCGCCAAGCGGACCATCAGGCGCAGTGCCACCAGGCCGATGACCAGCAGCAGCAATGCCGCCACGGCCACGTTGATCCAGAACAGCCAGACGAAATTGCGTTCGTAGAAGCTGCCTTCGGTGCTGCTGAAGCTCAGCACGAAGGCCAGCACCAGGGCGGCGCCAGTGGCGGCCACGGCGGAGATC
This sequence comes from Betaproteobacteria bacterium, assembly GCA_031411215.1. Lineage (GTDB taxonomy): Bacteria > Pseudomonadota > Gammaproteobacteria > Burkholderiales > Burkholderiaceae_C > Rubrivivax. The sequence goes on along the minus strand of JANOAM010000399.1, from coordinate 3,209 downwards.
GTCCAGGCCCAGCGTGTGGAACGCGACATGGACGCGCCGGCGTGGTCGTTCACGTTCGCAGTCACGCTGGGGTTCACGGGACTTGCGTCAAGGGTCGACGCGCAGCGTGCGGCTCACGCCCACAGCCCAGTCGCCCTGGCCGCCCAGGCCAAACTGCATGGGTCCGGGCAGCTGGGTCGTGTCCAGCCGGTAGCTGAATTCGACGTAGTAGCTCTTGTCGTCCAGCTGCGACAGGTCGGCCAGCTTCCAGCTGGCGCTGCGCGACACCGTGGCCAACGCTTCGGCCAGTGAGGGGAAGGTCTGGTTCAGCCCACCCAGGCTGACGCGCCATTCGCGGTTGAGCGGCCGGTAGGCCAGCCGCCAGGACCGCGAGACGCGCGCCACGCGCTCGTCGCGCCAGTACCAGCGGTTGCGCAGCAACTGCGCCTCGGCCACGAAGTACAGCGGCACACCCCGCTGCAGCGCGTCTTCCACGGCCTGCGGCAGGCTCACGCGGGCGATGAAGTCCAGGTTCAGGGCGCCTTCAGAACGGCTGGTCTGCAGCTGTGCCAGTTCCACGCCCTGGGCGCGCGCGCTGCCGGTGCCCACCAGCATCAGCAGCAGGGCCAGCATCGGCAAGCAGGTCAGCTGCCATGTCCGCAAGCAAGCCAGCACCCGGGCCAGCAGGCCCTGAGTGAAGTGTTGGCGGACCGGCGGCGCGTGCATGTCGGTTGGGGTTCTCTAGGTCTTGTGCTCTGTCTTGTGCGCTGTCTTGTGAAGTAGCGCGTAGAAGAAGCCGTCCTGCAGCGCCGGGCTGCGGCCGGCGGCTCCCTGAAAAGCATTGTCGCGGGTGGGCAGCAGGTGGCCGGGCGAAGCCGGGTCCAGCCGGGCATTCGCCGCACCGATGCGTTGCATAAACGCGTCGATCTGCTGCTGACCCTCAGCCGGGAAGATGGAGCAGGTGGCGTACAGCAGCCGCCCGCCCGGCGCCAGCAGCGGCCACAGCGCGTCCAGCATCTCGGCCTGGATGCGGGCCAGTGCGTTGATGTCGTCGGCGCGGCGCAGCCAGCGCACGTCCGGGTGGCGGCGCACGATGCCGCTGGCCGTGCAGGGCGCGTCCAGCAGGATGGCGTCGAAGGGCCGGCCGTCCCACCACCCCTTGGGCAGGCGCGCGTCGCCAGCTTTGAGTTCGGCGTGCAGTTGCAGCCGGTTCAGCGTGTCCTGCACACGCGCCAGGCGCAGCGGGTCGCTGTCCAGGGCCAGCAGGTCCAGTTCGGCCAGTTCCAGCAGGTGGGCCGTCTTGCCACCCGGGGCTGCGCAGGCGTCCAGCACGCGGGCGTTCTTGGGCAGGCCCGCGCCCAGCAGGAGCGGCGCGGCGCGCTGCGCGGCGGCGTCCTGCACCGACACCTCACCTTCGGCAAAGCCGTGCAACTGCTGCACCGGGCAGGGCTGGGCCAGGGCCACGGCCTGGCCGGCGCCCAGCATGGTGCCGGCGGGCGAGCTTGTGACATCAGGCAGCAGCGTGGCGTCACGCCCCAGCGCGGCCAGGCGCTGCACATAGGCCGTGCCGGTGCCACGGCGGGCGTTGACACGCAAGGTCATCGGCGGGCGCTGGTTGGCAGCACCCAGCAGGCCCTGCCAGTCCTGTGGCCAGTCGCGCTTGACACGTTCTATCCACCACAGCGGGTGGTTGAAAGCGCCCAGGGGCGAATGGCGCACGGCGGCGGCGACCTCGTCACGTTCCCGGATGAAGCGGCGCAGCACGGCGTTGATGAAGCCGGCCGCCGCCGGCGTGCGGTTGCGGGCGGCGGTGACGGCCTGGTCGACCAGGGTGTGGTCGGGGTAGGGCGGTTCTTCGCCCGGGCTGCGCCCTGGCCACAACAGCGCCAAGGCGGTGACCAGCAGTGCGTCCACCTGGGGTGGTGGGTCCTTGGGCGCCAAGTAGGCGCGCGCTTCGGTGGCGCTGCCCAGGCAGCGCAGGGTGTGGAAGGCCAGGGCCTGCACACCCGGGCGCAGGTCGGCGGGCACCTTGGGCAGCAGGTCGTTGAGCGAACGCCCGCCGCGCACGGCCGCTACCGTGTCAGCTGTGTGTTCCAGCAGGCGCGCCAGCGGCGGTTGGGCGTGCGGGCTGGTGTGCGATACGGCGCCTGTCATGGTCAAAGTCTATGCCGCCAGCAGGTCCGGGCGCTCAACCGCACAATGCCGGCCTGTCCACTTGGGCGATCTCACCCATGTCCGATTCCGCATCCAGCGCCGCCGTGACCACCGCGCGCTTGTTCCGCAACGAAGAAGAGTTGGCGCGGCTGCCCGCCTCGGAGCGCATCCGCTACCGGCTGGTCAGCGCGGACCGCCGTTACCACGCCAACGACAACATCTCTGCCTTCGTGCGCGAGGGTGAGTTGACCGAATTGAAGGCCGAGGTGCAGGCCAAGATGCAGGAAGTGCTGCAGGCCTTGGTGATCGACACCGACAGCGACCACAACACCCACGAAACTGCCAAGCGCGTGGCCAAGATGTACATCGAAGAGGTGTTCCGCGGCCGCTACGTGCCCATGCCCACGGTCACTGAATTCCCCAACGCGGAACGGCTGAACGAACTGATGATCGTCGGCCCGATCACCATCCGCAGCGCCTGCAGCCACCACATGTGCCCGATCTTCGGCAAGGTGTGGATAGGCATCCTGCCCAACGAGCACAGCAACCTCATTGGCCTGAGCAAGTACACACGCATCGCCGACTGGGTGATGAGCCGCCCGCAGATCCAGGAAGAGGCCGTCACCATGCTGGCGAACGAACTGCAGCAACGGGTGCGCCCGGACGGCCTGGCCATCGTGATGGAGGCCGACCACTTCTGCATGCACTGGCGCGGCGTCAAGGACCCGGACACCGCCATGGTCAACAGCGTGATGCGCGGCGCCTTCCTGAAGGACGCCAACCTGCGGCGGGAATTCCTGTCGCTCCTTGCTCGCAAGAACGACTGAACGCAAAGGCACTCCCATGCTTGTCCGACTTGTTTACGCCAGCCGTGCCGTCGCCGCGGTGGACCAGGAAGAACTGGTCTCCATCCTGCGCAAGTGCAAGGCCAACAACCCGAAGATCGGCATCACCGGCGTGCTGTGTTTCAGCGAAGGCATCTTTCTGCAGGCGCTGGAAGGCGGGCGCAGCGCGGTGAACCAGCTCTACAACCGCATCGCCACCGATTCGCGCCACACGCAAGTGGAACTGCTGCA
>JANOAM010000398.1:0-2838 GCA_031411215.1 Betaproteobacteria bacterium | reverse complement strand
CGTTTCGGCGATGGACTTGGGCTGGCCGGGCAGGTTGATGATGAGCGCCTGGCCGCGGATCACCGCCACCTGACGCGACAGGATGGCCGTGGGCACGAAGGCCAGGCTGATCTGGCGCATCTGTTCGCCAAAGCCGGGCATGACCTTGTCGGCCACGGCCAGGGTGGCTTCGGGCGTCACGTCGCGCAGCGCGGGGCCGGTGCCGCCGGTGGTCAGCACCAGGTGGCAGCGTGTGTGGTCCACCAGTTCGACCAGTGCGGCGCTGATGCCGGCCTGCTCGTCAGGGATCAGGCGTTCATGCCACTCGATCGGGTTGCGCACCGCGCGGGCCAACCAGTCCTTGAGCGCAGGGATGCCCTTGTCTTCGTAGACGCCGGTGGAAGCACGGTCGCTGACGGAGACCACGCCGATGCGGATGAGGTCGGGGGTGTCACTCATGACGGTGTGTCTTCGACCAGGAAGGGCTTCAGGAACTGGAACAGATCCCGGAAGCTCTTGGGCTGGCGCGCTTCAGGCGCCAGGCCCACGGCGTCCTTGCGCGCCTGGCGCACGAGGCTGCGCAGTTGCTGGGTGTCGGTCTCGGGGTGGTCCAGCATCCATTGCGTCATGGCGTCGTCGCCGGCCACCAGGTCGGCGCGCCAGCGCTCGGTGTCGTGCAGCACCAGCGTGTCCTTGGCGCTGCCCACGGTGGCCGACGCCACGGCTTCGCGCAGCATGGCCTCGTCGGCGTTGCGCATCAGCTTGCCCACGTACTGCAGCTGGCGGCGGCGGCCTTCGTGCGACTTGGTGCGGCGCAGTTCCAGGATGGCGTCGCGCAACGACTCCGGAATGGGCGTGGCGGCCAGGCGTTCGGCGGACAGATCGGCAACCTCCAGGCCGAGCTTCTGCAGCGCGTGTGACTGCTCCTTCAGCCGGGTCTTGCTGGGGCGGGACGACTCGTCGCCGTCGTCACTGTCACCGTAGTGGACATCGATGCCGCGGTGCGGTGCGGCTTTGCGGGCCATGAGGGGCTTCGCCCGGGGGCGCTTGAAGATGGGCCGCTATGATAAGTGCGCACTTTCGCTCTGATACCACGAAGCACCTGATGACCACGGTTTCCCGCGACAACACCGGCTTTGCCTTCCGCCAGGAACAGTTCCAGCAGATCGTGGAGGACACGCTGCAACTGGCCCGTGGGCTGGGCGCCAGCGACGCCGGTGCCGAGGTCAGCGAGGGCGTGGGCCTGTCGGTGTCGGTGCGCCAGGGTGAGCTGGAAAACGTGGAACGCAACCGCGACAAGTCGCTGGGGGTCAGCGTCTACCTGGGCCAGCGGCGTGGCAATGCCAGCACCTCCGACTTCTCACCTGCGGCCCTGCGCCAGACGGTGCAGGCCGCCTACGACATTGCACGTTTTACCGCTGAAGACCCGGCCGCCGGCCTGCCTGAAGGCGATGACTTGGCCAGTGCGGGCGAAGCTTCACGCGACCTCGATCTGTTCCACCCCTGGTCGCTGGACGCCGCTGCCGCGGCGGAGCTGGCGCGGCGCTGCGAAGACGCGGCGCTGACGGTGGACAAACGCATCACCAATTCCGAAGGCGGCGGCGTGTCGGCGCAGCAGGCGCACTTCTGGGCCGGCAATTCGCGGGGCTTTCGCGGGGGTTATGCCAGTTCACGGCACTACCTGTCAGTGTCGCCTATCGCTGGCAAGGGCCGCGACATGCAACGCGACGGCTGGTACACCAGCATGCGCGACGCGCTGGACCTGGCGAGCCCGGAAACCGTCGGCCGCTACGCCGCCGAGCGTGCGCTCGCGCGCCTGAAGTCGCGCCGTGTGGTCACAGGCGAGGTGCCGGTGCTGTTTGAATCCACCGTGGCCGCCGGCCTGCTGGGCGCCTATGTGCAAGCCACCAGCGGCGGTGCGCTGTACCGCAAGGCCAGCTTCCTGACCGACAGCCTGGGCAAGACGGTGTTGGCCAGGCACATCGACATCAGCGAAGACCCGCACCGGTTGAAGGGCAAGGGCAGCGCGCCCTTTGACGATGAAGGTGTGCGCACCAAGGCGCGCCAGGTGGTGCAGGGCGGTGTGGTGCAGGGCTACTTCCTGTCCAGCTATTCCGCACGCAAGCTGGGCATGCGCACCACGGGCCACGCCGGCGGTTCGCAGAATCTGGTCATGACCAGCCGCCGCACCAAGAAGGGCGACGACCTGGACGCCATGCTGCGCAAGCTGGACCGCGGCCTCTTCGTCACTGAGCTGATGGGCCAGGGCGTCAACTACGTGACGGGTGACTATTCGCGCGGCGCGGCGGGTTTCTGGGTCGAAGGCGGCCGCATCGTGCACCCGGTGCACGAGGTGACGATCGCCGGCAACCTGAAGCAGATGTTCCGCAACATCGCTGCCATCGGCGCGGACGCCTACACCCAGGGCAGCAAGACCGTGGGATCGGTGCTGGTGCCGCGCATGAAGCTGGCGGGTGCCTGAGGGCCTGAGAGCCGGCCGGGGTACACCCGATGGTGCTTACCCTGATTTCAACCGCCATTCAGCTTGAATGCCGACACTGTCGGTGGCGCTGATTCGTGGCCCGGTTGCAGGGCCCGGATTCGAGCGGGAAAACCCGCCCGAATCCGCTGGAACCCCCTCCTAGAATTCCGCGTCTTGTCCCCAGATCACCACTGATTCCTACAGGAGATATGCATGGAACGTCGTTCATTCGTTAGCGGTGCCGGCCTGGCAGGCGTGCTCGCCGCAGGTGCAGCACCGGCCATCGTGCACGCGCAGACCGCGCTGCGCTGGCGCCTGACCTCTTCGTTCCCCAAGTCGCTGGACACCATCTACGGTGCGGCCGAAACCTTCTCCAA
>JANOAM010000397.1:0-2532 GCA_031411215.1 Betaproteobacteria bacterium | reverse complement strand
ATGCATGGGGCGATTATCCTGCCCATGATGAGCGAAGACCTTTCCCCGCTGCCGCCTTTCACGCCTGGGCGCTACCGCCACTACAAGGGCGGCGAATACGAGTTGATCGGCGTGGTGCGCCACAGCGAGACGCTGGAGCCGTTGGTGCTGTACCGGCCGCTCTACAACCAGAGCGGCGACTGGGTGCGGCCGTACGCGATGTTCTTCGAGGACATGGTCATCGACGGTGTGAAGCAGCCGCGCTTTGCGCGCATGGCTTGAGAGCTCACATCAGGACTTGAGAAGCTCCATCGGCCTGCAGCACCAGGCCGTTCTCCACCCGCAGCTTGCCTTCGACAAACCAGCGCACGCTCAAGGGGTAGATCACGTGCTCCGTGACCAGCACCCGTGCAGACAGGTCGTCGGCGGTGTCGCCCGCACGTATCGGCACGACGCTCTGCATCACGATGGGCCCGTGGTCCAGTTCCGGCGTCACGAAGTGCACCGTCGCGCCCACGGCCTTGCAACCCGCGTCCAGTGCGCGCTGGTGCGTGTGCAGGCCCGGGAAGGCGGGCAGCAGCGAGGGGTGGATGTTGAGCATGCGGCCTTCATAGCGCCGCACGAAGTGCGCGCCCAGGATGCGCATGAAGCCGGCCAGCACCACCAGCGTGGGCTGGAAGCTGTCGATGACCCGCGCCAGTTCGGCGTCGAACAGGTCGCGGCTTGCATGGGCCTTGTGGTCCACCACGGCCGTGGCCAAACCACGTGCCGCCGCCCAGGCGACTCCGCCTGCGCCGGCCTTGTTGGCGATGACTGCCACCACTTCTGCCGCCCAGCCCTGTTCAGCGCAACGTTGCACGATGGCCTCCATGTTGGAGCCGCGGCCGGAGATGAGGATGACGATGCGCTGGTTCATGGCGGGCCGAAGTGTAGGCGGCGCACCGCTTGCACCCTGAGACAATCCGCGTCCGTCACCGTCCAACCCTGACCACCTTTTCCAAAGCGCCACACCATGCGATCACGCGTTCTCTCCGGCATGCGCCCCACCGGCGCCATGCACCTGGGCCACTACCACGGCGCCCTCAAGAACTGGGTCAACCTGCAGCAGCAGCACGAATGCTTCTTCTTCGTCGCCGACTGGCACGCGCTGACCACGCACTACGAAGAACGCGAGGTGATGGAGCGCTACGTCTACGACATGGTGATCGACTGGATCGCCGCCGGCCTGGACCCGGAGCAGTGCACCATCTTCATCCAGAGCCGCCTGCCCGAACACGCCGAGCTGTTCACGCTGTTGGCCATGGGCACGCCGCTGGGCTGGCTGGAACGGGTGCCGACCTACAAGGACCAGATGGAAAAGCTGAAGGATCGCGACCTCGCGACCTACGGCTTCCTGGGCTACCCGCTGCTGCAGGCTGCCGACATCCTGATCTACAAGGCCAACTACGTGCCGGTGGGTGAAGACCAGAGCTCGCACGTGGAACTGACCCGTGAAGTGGCCCGCCGCTTCAACAACCTGTACGGCCGCAGCAGCGACTTCGACACCAAGGTGGCCGCAGCACTGGCCAAGCTGAGCAAGGACGACGCACGCTACTTCGAAAGGCAACGCAAGACCTTCGGCGAAACAGGCGCGGCAGAGGCACAGGCCAAAGGCGAAGGCATCGTCAAGAAGGCGGTGCTGGCCGCCAGCGGCTGGACAAGTGACGACAGCGAGTTGCTGCTGGGCCATTTGCGCGGCGCGGGCAAGAGCATCCTCACCGAGCCCCAGGCCCTGCACACCGAAGTGCTGCGCCTGCCCGGCACGGACGGCACCAAGATGAGCAAGAGCTACGGCAACGCCATCCTGATGCGCGACGAGCCGGCCGATGTCAGCAAGAAGATCAAGGGCATGGTCACCGACCCCGCCCGTGTGCGCCGCATCGACCCGGGCGACCCGGCCAAGTGCCCCGTGTGGCAGTTCCACAAGGTCTACAGCGACGAAGCCACGCAGGACTGGGTGGTGAAGGGCTGCAAGAGCGCGGGCATCGGTTGCCTGGACTGCAAACAGCCGGTGATCGACGCCATCATCAAGGAACAACAGCCCTGGCGCGAACGCGCCGAGTCCTACTTGGCCAACCCCAAGCAAGTGCACTGGATCGTGGAGATGGGCACCGAGCGCGCGCGCACGGTTGCCCGTCAAACGATGAAGGACGTGCGCGGCGCGATGGGCTTGAACTACTGATGACCACTGCCGCCATGAGCACCCCCCTCCAGACCTTCGAAGTCCACCCCGGCGCCGAGCCGCGCGCCACCGTCATCGTGCTGCACGGCCTGGGCGCCGACGGCACCGATTTCCTGGCCTTTGCCGACGAACTGAAGCTGGCCGCCGTGGGCCCCGTGCGCTTCGTGTTCCCACGCGCGCCGGTGCGCCCGGTCACCATCAATGGCGGCCAGCCCATGCGCGCCTGGTACGACATACGCGGCACGGAACTGCAGCGCCGCGGTGGCGCCAACGAAGACGAAGCCGGCCTGCGCAGCAGCTTTGCCGCCGTGCACGCGCTGATGGACCGCGAA
>JANOAM010000396.1:0-2976 GCA_031411215.1 Betaproteobacteria bacterium | reverse complement strand
GCGATCAGGTAGCGCATCACCTCAAAGACATAGGACACATGGTCCTCGGTTTCCAGCGCGGCTTCGTCGCGGGTCAGGCCCAGCAGCTTCAGGTCGTCGCGCAGGGCGGCTACGGGCTTCTCGTTGAGAAAGCCGCTCAGGTAGTAGGAGCCGAAGGCAAAGACCTCCGGTTTGCCGACGCCGTGGAAGAGCGCGGTGTGTTCTTCTGCTGCGGCTTGCACGGTGGTGGCGCGCAGGGCAGACACCAGCGCCATCCAGGGCGCTTCCAGGTGGCTGCCGGCTTCGGGCGCTTCGGTGATGGCGGTCTGGAAGGACTGCAACAGGTCGGCGTCAGGCGCTGAATGCCACAGGCGGGACAGCAGGCCGTAGAGCTCGGCGCGCGCAAGTTCTTCGCTGTCGTCGGTGCTGCCGAAAAGGATGGGAGCGGTCTGCATGGGGTGGATGTTGATCGCGGTTCAGAGGTCCGTGATGCGCGTTTCGTTGGGGTTGCTGTGCAGGTCAATGACACGGCAATCGCTGCACATCTTCAGGCGTTCCGCAGCCGCGCCCTGGAAGGCGGCGTGGCCGGCCAGCTTGACCATCATGTTCTCAATGGCCTTCAGCGTGCCGAAGGGCTTGGCGCACTTCACGCACAGCCAGGGCTGCATCTCGGCCAGCACACGCGGCTCCTTGCGCGCCTTGCCGCTGTCGGCCAGCCACAGGCGCGGCTGCAGGGTGATGGCGTTTTCGGGGCAGGTCTTTTCGCACAGGCCGCACTGCACGCAGTTCTTCTCGATGAACTTCAGCTGTGGTTTGTCGGCGTTGTCGGCCAGTGCGCCTTCGGGGCAGGCGCTCACGCAGCTGAGGCACAGCGTGCAGGCGTTGGTGTCGATCAGCAGGTTGCCGAACGGCGAGCCGGCGGCGGGCAGTGCGATCTCGTCACGAGCAGACGGCGCCTGGCTCTGCAGGTGGTCGATGGCCAGGTCCAGCGTGGCGCGTTTGTCGGCCTGTGCTGCGAAAGACGCAGCCCGCGTGACGGTCTGCGCCGGTGCTTCGCGCAAGGCGGAGTCCAGCGCGGCCAGGTCGCGCGCGTCCTTGGCTTCGATCAGCTTGAAGTGCTGGCCGCCGTAGCCCAGGCCTGTCAGCACGGCTTGTGCGACGGCCATCTGTTCCTGCAGCGCTTGGCGGTACGCCGGCGCTTCCTCAGCCGTCGCCAGCACCCAGACCTGGCTGGCGCCCTGAGCGATGGCGCTGAGCCACAGGTCCAGACCCAGGCTGGCCGTGTGCCACACCGGCACCGGCAGAACACGCGCGGGCAGGCCATTCAGCTTGCGGTCCACACGTGTGGCGCGGCCCAGTTCGTCGATCAGCTTCACGCCCGCTTCCTGGCTGTGCAGCAGCAGCGCCGCTTGTTTGCCACCGGCGTTGGCATAGGCCGCCAGCATCGTGCGCAGGCGCTTGCCCTGGTCTACCGTGCCCGGGTACGCAAAGCTCATGGCGCCGCTGGGGCAGACGGTGCTGCAGGCGCCGCAGCCCACGCAGAGGTAGGGCTCGACGATGACGCCGCCCGTGTGCTCGGCCTTGGTCTTGCCTTTTTTTGACGCGTCACTGCGGATGGCACTGGCCGAACAGACGTCGATGCAGGCCGTGCAGCCCGTCTTTTCGTTGCGGCTGTGCGCGCAGATCTTGGCGTTGTATTTGAAGAACCTGGGCTTCTCGAATTCACCCACCAGGCCACGCAGCTTCAGCACCGCGTCCAGCAGCCGGGCCGCGTCCCCGCCCGTGTGCACATAACCCTGTGGCGGCTGGTGCAGGCCAAAGGCCGGATCGCTGCGCAGGTCCAGCACCAGGTCGAAGTCTTCTTCGTGGTTCTGCGGGCCGCGGTTGAAGTCGATGGCACCGGCCGCGTCGCAGATACGCACGCAGTCGCGGTGGCTCTTGCAGGCGTTGAGGTCCACCTGGTAGTCCAGGCCGATGGCGCCTTCCGGGCAGGCGTCGACGCAGGCGTTGCAGCGTGTGCAGACATCCAGGTCGATCGGATTGCCGCTGGACCACTGGGCCTTGAAGGTGCCCAGCCAACCGCTCAGGCGCGTGAGCCGGCCCGTGTGCGTGGCGCGCGCGTGGCGTTGGCCCAGGGCGCCGCGTGTGCGTGTCACCAGCACACTGACGTCCAGTTCATCACCCAGCAGTTCGGCCGCGCGTTCAGCGGCTTCCGCATCGCCCAGCACCAGGCAGCGGCCTTGTGATCGGTAGCTGACCGTGGCCACGGGTTCGGCCGGCGGCAGTTGCGCGGCGGCCAACAAAGCCGCGATCTTGGGCGTGGTGTCCTTGGCCGTCAGCGGCTTGCCAGCTTCACGCGCCCAGCCCGCCGTTTCGCGGATGTTGATGAAGTGGATGGGCCGCAACTCCACGCTGGCGGCGCCTTCGGTCTGTTCGTTCAGTTCCAGGAACAAACGGCTTTCCTGCGTGCAGGCGACGATCAACTCGTCCCCGCTGACGCCAGTGGACTTGGCCGCGCGTTGGAAGGCTGCTGCCTCGCGCCGGCACAGCAGCGTGTGGACCTGGTCCAGGCCGTCAGTGCTGGCGCTCTGGCCGGAGACCGTCGTCTTCGCCAGCGCCGCTTTCAGCGCCGGTGCGTCCAGCGGCAGGGTCTGGTTGCAGTTGCAGATCAACGTCTTCATGGGGCAGGGCCGGCGGGTCCGGCGGGGGCAGAGGGGTGAGCACGGCTTCGGCCGTGGCCGTTGCAGTTTCGGCCTGGTCTTCAGGCTTGTCTTCAGGATCGTCGTCAAACAGGCCCAGCATCTTGGATTGCACCATCTGGCGCAGCATGCCGGGCGGCAGCGGGTCGGGCTTGCCGTAGTCGTCGATGTAGGTGTCCAGCCCGTCCATCACGTTGAAGTGCGGGTCCGTGAACAGCTTCTTCAGCGCCGCGTTCTTGACCTCGGATGTGACGTCGCGCGCCACAAAGGCCGAGTAGTCGGATTCGCGTGTCAGCAG
>JANOAM010000395.1:0-2369 GCA_031411215.1 Betaproteobacteria bacterium | reverse complement strand
ATGCGGTGGTGGTGGTCGCACTTGGGGCAGACGTTGAGGTTGCCTTCCAGGTCGGTCTTGTAGAGCACCGTCTCGCACGAGGGGCATTTGATCCACAGCCCTTCCGGCACGGCCCGGCGTTCGGCCGGGTCGGTTTGCTGGATCTTGGGTGGCAGCAGTTTTTCCAGCCAACTCATGCGAGCGTTCTCCTCAAGAATCGAGCGCCGCGCGGATTTCGGCCATGAAGGCTTTCGCGGCAAGGGGCGCATTGTCACGCGATTCAGACTCGATGAGCTGGATCAGCCGGGAGCCGATCACCACCGCGTCCGACACCGCCGCCACGGCCTTGGCGGTGGCAGCGTCTCGGATGCCAAAGCCCACGCCCACAGGCACGTTCACATGCGCCTTGATGCGCGGCACCATGGCGGCCACCGCTGCGGTGTCCAGGTGGCCGGCTCCGGTCACGCCCTTGAGCGACACGTAGTAGACGTAGCCGCTGGCAATGCGGCCCACCTGCTTCATGCGCTCTTCAGTGGAAGTGGGCGCCAACAAGAAGATCAGGTCCAGGCCCACGGCCTTCAGACGCGCGGCGAAGGTTTCGCACTCTTCCGGTGGGTAGTCCACCACCAACAGACCGTCCACGCCGGCTGCGGCAGCGTCGCGGATGAAGGCGCCATCGCCTTCACGCTGGTCGTAGCGTTCGACCGGGTTGGCGTAGCCCATCAACACCACCGGTGTGGTGGCGTTGAGCTTGCGGAATTCGCGCACCATGGCCAGGACCTGCGGGGCGCCTATGCCACGGGCAAGTGCACGTTCGCTGGCCTTCTGGATGACCGGACCGTCGGCCATGGGGTCGCTGAAAGGCACGCCCAGTTCGATGATGTCGGCGCCGCCTTCGGCCAGGGCCTGCATGACTTGCGGCGTGGTGTCGGCGTAGGGGTCGCCGGCCGTGACGTAGGGGATCAGGGCCTTGCGGCCGTTGGCCTGCAGCGCCGTCAGCGTGGCCTGGATGCGGCTCATTGCGCACCCCCTTTGACCGTCTGACCGCGGCAAGACGGGCGGCAGTAGAAATCTGCACCGGTCAGGTCAGCGACGGTGCCTATGTCCTTGTCGCCGCGCCCCGACAGATTGACCAGGATGTGCTGATCCGGCTTCATCGTCGGGGCCAGCTTCATTGCGTGGGCCACGGCGTGGCTGCTTTCCAGCGCCGGGATGATGCCTTCGGTGCGGCACAGGCGGTGGAAGGCCGACAGCGCTTCGTCGTCGGTGATGCCCACGTATTCGGCGCGGCCGATGTCTTTCAGGTACGCGTGTTCCGGGCCGACACCGGGGTAGTCCAGACCGGCGCTGATGCTGTGTGTTTCGGTGATCTGGCCGTTGGCGTCCTGCAGCAGGTAAGTGCGGTTGCCGTGCAGCACGCCGGGGCTGCCGCGCGTCAGCGACGCGGAGTGCTTGCCACTGTCCAGGCCCAGGCCAGCCGCTTCGACGCCGATGAGGCGGGTGTTCTCGAACGGGATGTAGGGGTAGAAGATGCCCATGGCGTTGCTGCCGCCGCCCACGCAGGCGATCACCGCGTCAGGCTGGCGGCCGACCTGCTTGTCCATCTGCACGATGGACTCGTCACCGATCACACGCTGGAAGTCGCGCACCATCATCGGATACGGGTGCGGGCCGGCCACCGTGCCGATGATGTAGAAGGTGTTTTCGACGTTGGTGACCCAGTCGCGCAGCGCTTCGTTCAGCGCGTCCTTCAGCGTCTTGCTGCCGGACTCCACCGGCACGACCTTGGCGCCCAAGAGGTGCATGCGGTAGACGTTGGGGCTTTGGCGCTTGACGTCCTCACTGCCCATGTAGACCACGCATTCCATGCCGTAGCGCGCACAGATGGTGGCCGTGGCCACACCGTGCTGGCCGGCACCGGTCTCAGCGATCACACGCCGCTTGCCCATGCGGCGCGCCAGCAAGGCCTGGCCGATGGTGTTGTTCACCTTGTGCGCGCCGGTGTGGTTCAGGTCCTCGCGCTTCAGATGGATCTGCGCGCCGCCCAGTTCGCGGCTCAATCGGGCCGCGTGGTAGATGGGGCTTGGCCGACCCACGAAGTGCGCCAGTTCGTACTTGAACTCGGCCACGAACTCGGAGTCTTCGCGGTACTTCGCGTAGGTCGCTTCAAGCTCATGAAGCGCGTGGATCAAGGTTTCGGCGACAAAAGTGCCGCCGTATGGCCCGAAGTGCCCGCGGGCGTCGGGCTGGTTGTAGTTCAACATGGTGTGGTTCCTTCAGCTCGGGTTGCCAGCGATGAGGGCATCTGCGTCCCGCACCGCCTGGCAGAACCGGCGCATCAGCTCGGCGCTCTTCACGCCCTTGCTGACTTCCACGCCGGAGCTCACGTC
>JANOAM010000394.1:0-4007 GCA_031411215.1 Betaproteobacteria bacterium | reverse complement strand
GGGGCGCATGCGCATCGAAGAATTGCAGCGCGCCCTTGCTGCCGACCGCACGGCAGGCATCTTGCCGATGGCCATCGTCGCCAACGCGGGCACCACCAACACCGGCGCCATCGACCCGCTGCAAGCCATCGGCGAGATCGCACGCGAGCAGGGCACCTGGTTCCATGTCGATGGTGCTTATGGCCTGCCCGGCATCCTGGACGAACGTGTGGCCCCGCTGTACCGCGGGCTGGAGCTGGCGGACTCCGCCATCGTCGACCCGCACAAGTGGCTGGGTGCCGCCGTCGGCGTGGCGGCGACCTTCGTGCGCGACCGCGAACTGTTGCGCCGTGCCTTCACCCAGGAGCCGGCCGCCTACCTGGAAGGTTCGGTGGCCCGGGCGGCTGATGCGCCGACCATCGAACACTCGATGGACGACTTCGGCGTGCCCTACTACGACTACGGTGTCGAGCTCAGCGCGCCCAGCCGCGGCGTGGTGGTGTGGGCGCTGCTGCGCGAGATCGGCGTGGCGGTCATGCGGGCCCGCGTGCGCCGCCACAACGACATGGCGTCGTGGATCGCGCAAGTGGCGCGTGAGCACCCGAACCTGGAACTGCTGCAGGAGCCGACGCTGTCGATCTGCTGCTTCCGCTATGTGGCGCCGGGTGTGGCGGACCTGGACGGACTCAACCAGCGTTTGCACCGCCGTCTGACCCGCGAGAACCGCAACATGCCCAGCACCACCGTGGTCAACGGCTGCTTCGCGCTGCGGCCGTGTTTTGTGGGTGCGCGCAGTACCCAACAGCAGGCCGAGGAACTGGTGGCCGACGTGCTGCGCCTGGGCGCCGAGCTGGCTTAGAGCCCAGCGCCCAGCTTGTCGCTGAGGCCAGGTCAGGCCGTGGCCAGACGCGGGCTGCGGCGTGCGTCCAGGCTCAGCGGGCCAGCGCCCAGCGCGGCGACGATGAACAGGCCACCCGCCACCGACAGGTTCTTCATGAACATCAGCTGCTGCACCATGGCTTGCTCAGCCGGCACGGCCCAGAACTTGTGGAACAGGACGGTGGCGGCCAGCGTGAACAGGCCCAGCGCCAAAGCGGCCCAGCGCGCCTGGAAGCCGGCTGCGATGGCCAGGCCACCCAGCAGTTCCAGCAGGCCGACGACCACAGCCAGGACGGAAGCCATGGGCAGGCCGCCGCTGGCGATGTAGCCGGCGGTACCTTCGATGTTGCCCAGCTTGCTGAGGCCGGCCAGGATGAACATCAGGGCCAGCAGCACGCGGCCGGCGACGACGAGGGGGGTCTTGAAGGAATCGATCATGGTGAATGCTCCGTAGGTCTTGCGGGTAGATTCCTGCGCGAGTTGCGCGGGCTGTTCTCTGCACAGAGCGGACTGTAGAGACGATGGGGCCTGCGGCGGCTGCGCCGGCTTGTCGTCAGCGTTGCAAAAATTCGATGGCAAACCGGGCCCTATGGTGCGCCTGGGCCGCCCCGACGGCCATGAGATAGTCCGCCGCCGTGAGCAAAGACCAACCCGAAGCCCTGATCCCCGAGTTCCCGCGCATGCCCTGGCGGCGGCGCATCCTGGCCGTGGCCCTGGCGATTGCCACGGCCATCACCATCGTGCTGACGCTGCTGAGCCCGCCTGGGGGCGTGAAGCGCAAGCACCCGCCGCCACCGCCCGACATGGCGCGCTGCGAGAAGGGCCAGACGACGGACTGTGTGGGCGGCACGGCCGTGATGATCATGGCGCCTGCTGCTGCAGCATCCAGCGCGCCAGTCCATCGAATCAATCCAAAGTGATGCGGTAACGCAGCCCCGGCTGGTGGCCGTAGACGGGGCCCTTGTCGAAGCGTTCCATCAGCACGGCGCCGTTGGCCGTCATCACACGTTGCGAGACTTCGTTGTCGGGGTCGGTGGTCAGGTCGACAAAGGGCAGGCCGAAGCTGCGTGCCACGTCCAGCATCACACCCAGCGCACGCGTGGCGTGGCCGTGGCCGCGCTGCCATTCGGGCACGGCATAGCCGATGTGGCCCAGCACCCAGGAGGGCAGTGGCGCGTGCCCGGCCATCCAGCGCAGGCCGATGACACCTGCAAAACCACTGGGGCTCATGTCCTGGGCGTCCCAAATCCAGCGCGACACACCGGGCAGGCGCGGGCGCTGCGTACCGTCCGCCAGGGTGATGGCCGGGCCCTGGGCTGCGGGGTCGTGTGTGGTGAGGAAGTAGACCTCGGGTTCGCTTTGGATGCGCTCCAGGATCTCGGCCGCCGCGGCCGCGCCGCGCACGTTGTCTGGTGACCAGCCACGGTTCAGGGCGGCCACGTAGCCGGGCAGGAGATCAGGGGTCGGCCGGATGAGAAGGGTGGTGGTGCGCATGGTGCACGATCATCGTCGAGCACCTGCGCCCCTGTCACTCACCTGCAGGGCTATGCCGGCCGGCAGAAGCCGGCCGGGTCTTTCACGGTGCGGACGTGTAGTTGGTGGGGATCCAGTCGTAGCCCTTGCCGTCCGCACGCAGCTTGCCGATGCCGGGGAAGGACACGTGGGCCACGGCCACGAAGTAGCCCTTCTTGGCGGCGTCCGCGTAGTTCTTGGCGCGCTGCGGGGCAGCAGCCTTGCTGTCGCTGTCGAAGGCGATGGTGACGCTGGGCATGGCGAACTGCACCGCGGCCACGTGCATCAGGTCGCCCCAGACCACCAGCTTGTTGCCTTCGCTTTCAACGGCATAGATGGTGTGGCCAGGCGTGTGGCCACGGGCGTTGATGGCGGTGATGCCGGGCACCAGTTCCGCGCTGCCCTTGTCCAGGTCGAAGGGCTTCAACTTGCCTGCTGCCACGTAGGGGTTCAGCGATGCCATTGCACCTTGGAAGAAGCCCTTGGAATCGGCCGGGGCCTTGTCCAGGTTGTCCTTGCTGAGCCAGAAGGCGCCTTCACGCACGTCGGCCCGCACGGTGGCGTTGGGGAAGACGATCTTGCCGTCCGCAGCCAGGCCGCCGACGTGGTCCGGGTGCATGTGGGTGATGTAGATCTCGTCCACTTGTTCCGGCTGGTAACCCGCAGCCTTGAGGTTGGCCGCCAACTTGCCCAGCGTGGGGCCGAAGAGGCCGGCGGCGCCCGCGTCGATCAGCACCAGCTTGTTGCCGGTGTTGATGAGGTAGGCGTTGACCGAGGTCTCCACCGGCGCCTTCAGGTAGGACTTGGCCAGCAGCCCGTCGACCACGCCGGGCTTGGCCTGCAGCAGCTTGTCCACGGGCAGTGCCACGGTGCCGTCGGACAGCGCGGTGACCTGGAACTTGCCCAATGTCATGCGGTACCAGCCGGGGGCTTGGCCTTGGGCCAGGGGCGCTTCGGCGTGGGCGGCGGCGGGCACGGTCGTCGCCAGCAGGGCCGCGAATGTGGCGGCCAAGGTGGCGCGCAACACAGGTTTCGTCATGGTCGGGCTCCTCTTGTTGTGGGGCCGCGACCATAGCGCAGGCTCAAGGCCCGCGCAGGCGTAGGAGAAATGCGTTGAGTGACGGCGCCCGCGTTCAGGCCAGCACGCGCAGCAGCCACTGGTTGAGCGCCTGCACCTCTTCCATGCAGACGCTGTGCTCCATGGGGTAGTCGTGCCACTCCACCGGCTGGCCCAGGGCCAGCAGCGCATCGCGCGATTCGGTGCCGCGCTGCAGCACCACCATCGGGTCACGCGTGCCGTGGGCCAGGAACACGGGTGTTTGTGCGTTGGCCGCCAGACGCTCGGCGGCGGCACTGCCGGCCAGCGGCAGGTAGCCGCTCAAGCCCGCCAGGCCGGCCAGCTTGTGGCCGTAGCGCAGGCCCGCGCCCAGGGTGACGGCGCAGCCCTGGCTGAAGCCAGCCAGCACCATGCGGTGGGCGGGCACGCCACGCGCCACTTCGCGGTCCATCAGCGCGTGCACGGCGGCAAAGCTGCTGCGCAGGCCGGCTTCGTCTTCGTTGGCGCCACCGCGGCGCTGCAGTTCCGTGCCGCGTATGTCGTACCAGGCGCGCATGGGCTGGCCGCCATTGATGGTGAC
>JANOAM010000393.1:0-2757 GCA_031411215.1 Betaproteobacteria bacterium | reverse complement strand
AAGGCCCGCTGGACCTGCTGCTGTACCTGATCCGCAAGCAGAACTTCAACATCCTGGACATCCCGCTGGCCAGCGTGACGCGCCAGTACCTGGACTACGTCGAACAGATCCGCCGCCGCAACCTGGAGCTGGCCGCGGAATACCTGCTGATGGCGGCCATGCTGATCGAGATCAAGAGCCGCATGCTGCTGCCGCCCAAGAAGAGCGCGGCCAGCGGCGAAGCGGAAGACCCGCGTGCGGAACTGGTGCGCCGGCTGGTTGAGTATGAGCAGATCAAACTGGGCGCCGCCAAGCTGGACGCCCTGCCCATGCTGGGCCGCGACTTCCTTCGTGCGCAGGTGCACATCGAACAAAGCCTGCAGCCACGCTGGCCCGATGTCAACGCGGACGACCTGCGTCAGGCGTGGAAAGAAATCCTGCAGCGCGCCCGCCTCAATGCCCACCACACCATCAGCCGCGAACAGTTGTCGGTGCGCGAACACATGAGCATCGTGCTGCGCCGCTTGCAGGGCCGGCGCTTCGTGGAGTTCCACGATCTGTTCGACACCAGCCGCGGCATGCCCGTGCTGGTGGTGACCTTCATCGCGATGCTGGAACTGAGCCGCGAACGCCTGCTGGAAGTGACGCAGGCGGAGGCTTTTGCCCCGATCTACGTGCGCCTGGCCTACTCACCCAGTTAGACGGTCCTAGCGGCCGACAGGCTTGTTGGCGAACAGCGCCGCGGCGCGGGTCTTGATTTCCAGCAGTTCATTCGCGCTGACCGCCATGGAGCCGCTGCTGCGGTTCACGTCGACCTTGAATTCCACGTCGCGGCCCAGGCTGGACAGCGTGCCGCTGGTGAATTCGTAGTCGTCGCGCTTCCAGGGCTTGTCGTCCTCGCCATCGAATTCCACGCTCTCGATCTCACCGCTGGCCAGGTTCAGCAAGGCGCGCGCGCTGGTCTCGTCGTCCGAGAATTCGATGTTGAGGGTGATGGGTACTTTGAGATCCACTGCGTGTCCTGGGTCCGGTCAAGACCCCGATTTTGCACGCAGCGGCTGGGCTCAGGCAGCGTCCAGCTTGAATGAGCCCACGGCCTGGGCCAGGCGGAGCGACTGCTCGCGCATGCTCTCGGCCGCCGCCGCACTCTGCTCCACCAGGGCCGCGTTCTGCTGGGTCATGTTGTCCAGCTGGTTGACGGCGGTGCCGATCTGGCTAATGCCGGCGGTTTGTTCACCCGCCGCCTGGGAGATCTCGGCAATCACCTGGCTGACACGCTGCACGCTGGACACGATGTCCTGCATGGTGGTGCCCGCCTGGCTGACCAGCCGTGTGCCGGCTTCGACCTTGTCGACGCTGGCGCCGATGAGGCCTTTAATCTCACGTGCGGCCTGCGCGCTGCGCTGCGCCAGGCTGCGCACTTCCGACGCCACCACGGCAAAACCGCGGCCCTGCTCGCCGGCCCGTGCGGCTTCCACCGCAGCGTTCAGCGCCAGGATGTTGGTCTGGAAGGCGATGCCGTCGATGACACCGATGATGTCGCCGATCTTCTTGCTGCTGGCACTGATGTCCTGCATGGTCTGCACGACCTCGCTGACCACCGTGCCGCCCTGCTGCGCCACCTGCGAAGCCGAATGGGCCAGCTGGTGCGCCGTGCCCGCGTTGTCGGCCGAGTTCCTCACCGTGCTGGTGAGTTGCTCCATGGACGCCGCGGTCTGCTGCAGGCTGCTGGCGCTCTGCTCCGTGCGCTGCGACAGGTCGTTGGTGCCCTGGGCGATCTCGCTGGACGCCACTTCAATGGCCATCACGGCGCTGCGCACCTCGCCAATGGTGCCGCGCAGCCGCTCCTGCATGTCGGCCAGGGCGTTGATCGTTTGCGCCACCTCGTCTCGGCCGGTCTCGCGTATGGCCGAGCTGAGGTCGCCGTTGGCGATGCGCTGCGTGACCACCACGGCCCGCGCCAGGCGCCGGCTGATGCCACGTGCCAGCAGCGCAGCCATCGCCACGCCCACCACCAGCGCCACGGCGCCGGCGATGCACATCCACAAGAGCGTGCTGCTGCCGGATGACTGGGCGGCCGCCAACTGGTCGGCCCGACCCGCTTCAGCGGACGTGGACAGGTCGTCCAGGCCGCTCATCCACTGCGCCTGCACGGGGCCCAGCTTGGCGGTCAGGATTTCAGCGGCCATCTCGGGCTGCATGGTGCGGGCCAGGCCCTGGGCCTGCTTGAGCAGGGGCGCGGCAGCCGCTTCGGCCGCATCGGCCTTGGCCAGCGCGGCCTTCTCGGCATCGCCCAGGCCCAGCGCCAACAGCCGTTCACGCTGGCTGGTGTAGGTCTTGACCAGCTCGTCGATGCGCTTCTGGTCGGCCTGCATGGCGTTGATGTCGGTGGTCAGCGCGATGTTGCGCACGGCATCCACCCGCGCCACGATGGCCAGGCGCATGCGCGAAGCCGCGTCGCTCTTCACGGTGCCCACATTGACCAGCTGCGCCATGTGGCGCTCCATCGAATTCAGGCCCAACACGCCCGTTCCGATGACGGCCACCAGGCCCAGCAGCACAGCGCCCACGGCGGCGGCCAGGCGCGCACCTATCGATTGGAAGTTCAAGGTCATTGCAGGGAGTCGGTTGGAATCAGGCGGGTTTGTACGAACCGCAGGCCACGACGATGTCGTCCATGCGCTCGAAGAACATCAGCTTGGCTTCGATCTGCTTGGTCATGGGGTTCAGGAAGGCGAATTCCTGCTGGCCCTTGCCCTTGGCCTTGGCGATGTCCAG
>JANOAM010000392.1:0-11365 GCA_031411215.1 Betaproteobacteria bacterium | reverse complement strand
CAGGGACCAGGTGCTGCCGTTGGTGGTGATGCCGCCACTGCGCAGGCTGGCGGCGGCCAAGCTGCCGGACAAGCTGACCTGCAGGCTTTCACGGGCACGGGACTGGTTGCGGTCCGCCGCGGCAGCGACCACGGCCTGGGCTGCATCGGCCAAGTCGGGCCGGCGCGACAGCAACTGGGCAGGCATGGCATCCACCGCGATGGGCGCTGGTTGCGGTACGCGTGCGGTGCCGGCCGCCAAGCGCTGGCGCAAGGTGGGCTCGGACAGGTCGGTGATCTCCACCAGGCTCTTCAACAGCGTGTCGCACTGCGCCTGCTGAGACAGCAATTGGCCGCGCGCCTGCGCTGCGCCTGCGCGGGCCAGGGCTGCGTCGGCCGGCGCGGTGAAGCCGGCGCGGGCGCTCTGGTCGGTGAGCCTGGCGGTCTCGGCGCGGGAAGCGGCATCAGCCCGTGTCTGCGCGCCTTGCGCCTCGCAGGCGCGCAGCGCCAGGTAGCTGCTGGCGACTTCGGCCGCGACGCTGACATGGGCTTCCTGCAGGCCGGCTTCCGCGCCTTGCAGGCGGGCCTGGGCGGCGTCACGGCCCGCGGCCACGGCGCCGAAAAGGTCCAGTTCCCAGTTGGCCTGCACACCCAGGCTCAGGCTGGTGGCGGTGGGCGTGCCCGGCAGGCTGCGGCCACTGCTGGCGCTGCCCTGGGCGTTGACTTGCGGCCAGGCCGTGGCGCCTGCCGCGGCGCGCGCGGCGCGGGCCCGTTCAGCCCGGGTTCGCGCGCTGGCCAGCGTGGGGCTGGCCTGCCGGGCGGCGTCCACCAGCGCGGGCAGCGCGGGGTCGTTGAACTGGGTCCACCAGTGGGCCAGTTCGCTGCTGCCGGCTGCCGGAGGCAGCGGGGTTTGCCAGGCCGTTGGCACGCCGGCGGACGCGGTAGTCGACGCTGCGGGCGGCAGGGGCGGCGTGCCGGCACAGGCGGCCAGCAAGGCCAGGGGCGCCAACAGCGAGCCGGCGGGGGAAAGGCGGTTCATCGGTTCACAACTCCGTCTTGAGGCGCGGGCCTGGGCAGGCCGCGTGACTCGGCTTCTGCGCGCACCATGGCCAGGGCGTAGCGGATGAGGCTGTCTGACCAGCGCTCCAGCGCGTCTTCACCCTGGTGCAGCTGGGGTGCGATCTGGTCGGTGATGTCGCGCCCCACGTGCAGGTGCACGCCCAGACCGGACAGGCAGATGGCCAGGCGCTGCAGTTCGTCGTCCACGACGGCCAGGCCCAGGTGGCGGCGCAGCAGCTCGACCAGGGCGTTGTGCATGGGCGTGATGCACAACGCTTCGTTCACGTCGCACAGGCCCGTGGGCTCCAGCATTTCGCGGAAGTGCAGCTTCATGCACCAGCGCGCCGTCTCGCCCTGCTTCAGCGGCTCCAGGAAGCCCGCGTAGAAGCCGCGCAGCGCGTCTTCCAGCGACAGGTCGGTGCCGGCATAGCGGGCCAGGTCATCGCTGGGCGAGCCCAGCGGTTCGGTGAACACGGCGCGGTACAGGCCCGCCTTGTCACCGAAGTAGTAGCTGATGGACGCCACGTTGACCTGGGCCGATTCCGCCAGTTCCCGGGTTGAGGTCTTGGCGTAGCCCTGCTGGGCAAAGAGGCGCAGGCCGGCTGCCAGCAGGCGCGCCCGGGCGTCTTCGTGGGGGGACTCAGCGTTCTTGGGGACGGCGTTCACCGTGCCAGTGTAAGCGCCGAATCAAACGTTTGTTTATCCCTCAAGACGCAAGGGTTTGACCGGAGTCTGGGCTGAAGAGATCCAGCAGAGGCTCAGCGGTTCTCAGAACAGTTCGGCGTCACTGTGGTCGCGGGACTCGTCTACCAGCTTGCCCTCGGCCACCAGTTGCGCGTGGTGCTGCACCTGGTTGCGACCGTTCTGCTTGGCGTAGTAAACGGCTCTGTCGGCGCGAGCGAAGGCGTCGTTGGGGCTGTCGCCCGCGCGCAGGCTGGTGAAGCCCACGCTGATGGTGATGTGCCCGACCTGCGGAAAGACATAGCGCTCGACGTTCGCCCGCAGACGTTCCATGGCACTGGCGGCGTCCTCGTCGCCAGTGCAGCGCATCAGGACCACGAACTCCTCACCGCCAAAGCGGTAGAGGTGGTCGTGGAAACGGAAGCTGGTGCGCATCAGGCGCGACAGCAGCAGCAGCACCTCGTCGCCAATCAGGTGCCCAAAGCCATCGTTGACAAGCTTGAAGTGATCAATGTCAATCACACCCAACCAGACCGTGCCACCGGGGCTGTAGCGGCGTGTATCGGCACGGTGCTGCGCCAGGTCCGGCGCAGCCTGCACGACCACGCGCATGAAGCTCTCGTCGAAGGTCTTGCGATTGAGCAGGCCGGTGAGCGTGTCGCGTTCGCTGTAGTCCAGCAGACCCTGGAAGTTGCGGTAGATGCGCAGGATGCTGCAGACCAGCCGCACCTGCTCGTAGGACAGCGGCTGGGCGGTCTGCAGTTCCAGCACGCCCACGGGTTCGCGGTCGGTGCTGAGCGGGAAGTAGGCCATCGCCGGCGTGCCGTCCACCGTGAAAGCCTCCTGCCGCTGCAGGCAGCTCAGGCGGTCCGGATGACTTTCAAGCAGCGGCAATGAAGCCGGATCGGCCCACAGCGGGTCGGCCGTGGCCGTGGTGTCCCCTGGCGCCAGGCGGGCGCGGGTAAGCCAGCGCTGTTCGCCTTCTTCTCCCACACAACGGAAGATGGCCACCGCTTGCGGGCGCAGCAAGTCCTTGAGCGCGCCCACCAGCGTCACGTCAAGAACATCCCGGTCTCGGAAACCGGTCAGTTCGGCCAGATGCTCAATGACTCGGGACATGCCGCCTCACGCTTGTTGTTTGTATTCCCCCTGGCACTGGGCAGGAATTGTCAGCCCGTTTTCTGCGACGTCTAGTGAGCGGCAGCCGCACGAACGTAGCCCGCGACGATTGCCAACAACTCTTCCTCGGAATAAGGCTTGCCCAGGTAGTGGTTCACCCCCAGTTCGGCCGCGTAATCGCGGTGCTTCTGGGCTGTCCGCGACGAAATCATCACCACCGGCAGCCCTTGCAGGCGCGCGTCGGTGCGCACGTTGCGCACCAGGTCGAAGCCGTCCATGCGCGGCATTTCGATGTCCGACAACATCACCGTGGGCCGTTCGCCGCTGGCCAGTTGTTCCAGCGCGTCCAGGCCGTCCTTGGCCGTGACCACGCGGTAGCCCTCACGCGTCAGCAGACGCTGCGTGACGCGGCGTACGGTGAGTGAATCGTCCACCACCATGACCAGCGGTGGGCGGTCAGCGGGCGCAGCTTCTACGGCCTTGGCGGGCACCATGGGTGCTTGGCCCTTGGCCGCCAGTTCGTGCGCCGTGTTGGCGTACACCGCGGCCAGGGCCACCGGGTTGTAGATGAGCGCCACACTGCCGGAAGGCAGCAAGGTGACACCTGCCAAGCCGGGCAGGCGCGACAGCTGCGGGCCGACGTTCTTGACCACCACTTCCTGGTTGCCGACCACTTCGTCGACGTGCACGGCCACACGCTGGGCCGCGCTGCGCACGATGATCACGAACTGGTTCTTGCCCGTGCTGGGGCCACGTGTGCCGGCCTGCAGCAGCGACGCGAGCCAGAAGTAAGGCACGTCCTCGCCCGCGTAGGTCAGGAAGCCTGTGGCATAGGCCTTTTCACATTCGGCCGTGGGCACACGGCGCACGATCTCGATCAGCGGCGAAGGCACCGCCACCTGTGTGCCGCCGCAGCGCAGCATCACCACCTGCGTAACGGCCGTGGTCAGCGGCAGCAGCAGGCGGAAGCGTGTGGCGCGGCCTGGCTCACTGCCAATCTCGATGCGGCCACCCAAGGCGTTGACCTCGGCCCGCACCACGTCCAGGCCGACCCCACGTCCGGCCAGTTCGGTCACGGTCTCGGCCGTGCTGAAACCCGGGGCGAAGATCAGCTGCTGCAGTTCGGCGTTCGAGGGCTGCGCGTCGGTGCCGAGCAGTCCACGTTCCAGCGCACGCTGGCGGATGCGTTCCAGGTCCAGACCACGGCCGTCATCGGCAAATTCCACCGCCACTTCGTTGCCCGACTGTGCCACGGTCACCGTGATCAGCCCGCTGGCGTCCTTGCCGGCAGCGCTGCGTGCGGCAGGCAGTTCCACGCCGTGGGCGACGCTGTTGCGCAGCAGGTGTTCAAACGAACCGGCCATGCGCTCCAGCACGCCGCGGTCGATTTCAATGCCGCCGCCGATGATGTCCACACGCACCTGCTTGGCCGTTTCCTTGGCGGCCTGGCGCACGGTGCGGTACAGGCGGTCGGCCACGCTTTCGAATTCGACCATGCGTGTGCGCAACAGGTCTTCCTGCAGTTCACGCGTCAGGCGCGCCTGGGCGGCCAGTTCGTCTTCGGCCGACTGCAGCGTGCGCTGCAGGCTGCGCTGCAGGGTGGCCACGTCGTTCACCGACTCGGCCATGAAACGCGTCAGCTCCTGGAAGCGCGTGAAGCGGTCCATTTCCAGCGGGTCGAAGGCTGCCGACTGCGCCTTGGCGGCTTCCATGCGTGAACTGATCTGCGACTCTGCCTGGACTTCAATGTCGCGCAGCTGGCGGCGCAGTTTTTCCAGGCTTTCCGTCAGTTCACCCAGTGACCCCTGCAGCAGTTGCACGTTGCTGTCGATGCGGGCGCGCGTGATGCTCACCTCGCCGGCGTTGTTGACCAGGCGGTCCAGCAGGCTGGCACGCACACGCACCGCGGCCTGGCCGATGGCGGTGGTGGTCTTCTCGGCGGCCACGGGCTGCTCGACAGGCAAGGCCGCGGGGTCGGTGGCAAAACGCTCCCAATCGATGTCGGGCACGACTTCGCCCGGAGGCGCTTCCAGCTCGACCGTGATGTCCACGTCCTCGACCGGCACGGGCTCCAGTTCGGGCAGGGTCGCGGCGCTGAGTTCGGGCAAGACGACTGGCGGCACGGGCGCGGCCAGCGGAGCCGGCGCGGCGGGCGGCGCGGCTGTTGGTGTCGCGGCAGGCGCCGGCTCCGCGCCGCGGCGGCGCAGCACCTCGTAGGCCGACACCATGGAATCGGCGCGTGCCAGCAGCGGGTCGATCTGCGCGGCCACCGGGTTGGGCTCCACGCTGAGGTGTTCGATGCCCGTTTCCAGGCGGTGCGCCATCTCGCCCAGACGCATGGCGCCGGCCAGACGCGCGCCACCCTTGAAGGTGTGCAGCGTGCGCATGCAGGCCGCCGGTGCGCCGGGGTTGCCGGGGTGGTCGTGCCACTCGCGCAGGCGGGCCAGCAGCTGCGGCAGGAGCTCGTCGGCTTCTTCCTCGAAGATGGGGAAGAGTTCGGTGTCCACCGCATCGACGGCGTCGATGTCATCGTCTTGCGGCGGCGCGCCGGGGGGCGCGTCCGGGACCAGCAGCACGTCGGGTGCGGCCAGGTCGTCGGCATGGGCGGCATCGTCGTCGGTGGCTTCGTTGGCCAGCGCGTCGTCGGTCACCGGCTCCACCGGCAGGCGTTCGTGCTCAGCCAGTCGCTCGCCTAGCTGCGGGTCGGCCGCGCGCAGGAAGCCAGCGGCAAACTGGTGCAGCAGGCGGCGGATTTCCTCGGCCACGTCGATGAACAGCGTGGCCTCGCCAGGGCGGCCGTGGCCCGCGGCCTGTGACCGCTCCAGCCCGTGTTCCAGCGCACGGGCCAGCGCCGACAGGTCGGCATAGCCGACGGTAGCGGAACTGCCGGCCAGCGAATGCGCCAGGGCGATGGCGGTGTCGGTGACGGGCTGCCGTTCGTGGTCCACCGACCACTCGGACAGCTCGGTGACGAGACGTCGCGACAGTTCGTCGGCCTCGTTGAGGTAGATGTTGAACAGCGGGATGCTGATGCGCAGCGGGCCAATGACCTTGACCTGTTCGTCGCTGTCTTCCGCAAACGCTTCGGGCACGGGCTCGGCCACCAGCTCGACCACGGCTTCCACGGGGCTGTCCGCAGGTGTGTGGTCCGGCGTGCGGTCCGGCATCTGGTCCGGCATGTCGATCGGCAGGTCGGCCAGCGCCGCAGGCTCGGCCGCTTCCTGTGCGAAGACATCAGCGAGGTCACCGAGGTCGATCTCCAGCGCATCCGCCTCGGGCAGTGCGGGCGGGGGCTCGCTGATGACCGGTGCCGGCGGCTTGGCTTCTTCGGCTTCGTAGCCGCCCAGGTCGAGTTCGAACTCGACTTCGGGCTCGGACGCCGGTTCTGACACCGGACCGGGCTCGGGCTCCGGCGCACCAAAGTCCAGGTCTGCGGCGGATGGCAGATCAGGCAGGCGTTCGGTCAGTGCGCGCGGCTGGATCTGGGTGCGCGGCTGCTCGTCCAGGTCGGGCAGCGAGAGTTCGAAGTCCGGGTCGTCGGCCTGGCGCAACCCGGCCGACGGCCGCGCCTCGGTGGGCTGGCGCGACACCGGGAAGGTGATGGTTGGGCCTTGGGCGGGCTTTTCGGGCTCGGTGTCGAATTCCAGCGTCAGAGGCGCATCGGCAGGTTCAGGCTGCGGCGTCTGCAGCGGCTCCGGCACGGCAGGCCGCACATGGATGATCGTCGTGTCATCCGCCGGGGCGGGCGCCGGCATGACGATGACCGTGCGCTCTTCCGCAGGAGGCGGCATGACCAGGACCGTGCGCTCCTCGGCAGGTGGCGGCGCCAGCGCCACCGTGCGCTCGACGGAAGCGGCGGCGGGGGTCACAGGCGCCGTGGGCGCCGTGATAGGCACGCGCCGGCCCTCCAGCCGCAGCGCATCGGCGGCCAGCGACACAGCGGCGCAGTTGTGGCCGCTGACGCGCCGGTCGGCAATGGCTTCCACCCAGTCGCCCAGGTAGTCCAGCGCTTCGCTGGTGAACAGGCGCAGCGGTGCGTCCATCTGCGGCGCCTGGGCCAGGCGCGCGTTGTAGAGCTGCTCGCAGGACCAGGCGCCATCGCCAAAGTCCTTCAGGCCCACCATGCGCGAACTGCCCTTCAGGGTGTGGAAGGCTCGGCGCACGGCGGTCATGTCGGGCTCGTTGCTGGCCGAGTCCATCAGGCGGCCGACGGCCGCACGTGCATCGGTGACGACTTCGCGCGCTTCCTCGATGAAGATGTCGCGCATCTCCTCGTCGTCTTCCAGGCCCGTGCCGCCTTGCGGCGCGGCCACGGGCGGCGGCACAGGTGCGGGCGGCGGCAAGGCATCGGCTGGCGCGGGGACGCCCAGGCCGGACACGGCATCAGCCAGTTCCGCACGCAGCGCGCGGCGCGATGCCGCGTCCGTGCCTTCGCGCAGGCCGGCGTGCGCGCTGCTGAGCAGGCGCGCCAGGTCCGGCTGGTCGGCCGCCAAGGCCTGTTGCACCAGCCGCTCGGCGTCACGCGACAGGGTGAGGTCAGACACCTCCGGGCTGGCGGCGGCCAGGCCCAGAGCCTGCACCTGCGCCAGCAGCGACTCGGTCGACGCGGCCGGCGCGGGGACCGCACCGGGTTCGTCCAGCTGGGCAAATGCCGACACGCGGTCGGACTTGCCCATCACTGCCGTCAGATTGCCGGTTTCGGGGTCGAAATGGAACAGCGACTTGGCCAGCTGCGGCTGCACGCTGAGCATGTCGATAAGGAAGCTCAAGGCGCCCAGGTTGTCAGCCAGGCGGTCGAAGGTGCCGGCCTGGATGGCACGCTGCGGGTCCACTTCGGTCTGCGCCAGTGCGTCCACGTCGTTGCGCATGTGCAGCGCGGCGGCGGAGGCCTGGTCCATGCCCAGCACGGACAACACACCGCGCATGGACGACAGCTGCGCCGGCACGGGGATCAGCACCTGGCGCTCGGCCGGGTTGCGGAAGTACTGGTCGATCTGCTTTTCGACTTCGGACAGAGAAGCGCGCAGTTCGGCCACGACACTGCCCATGGTCTGGCGGTCGGAGACGCGGCGGTACAGCTCCTCCATCCACACGTCCAGTGGCTGCGGGTCGGCACCGGCACGCACGCTGTCGATGCGGCCGGCCAGGCGCTGGATGCGGCCACCCAGTTCAGGCTGGTCGAGTTCACCGTCTTCCAGCGACGCGTCCAGGTACAGGATGCCGGTGGCCACTTCCATGGCCAGCGCTGGCGGCGGCGACTGGTTGGCCGCCACGGTCTGCGCCACGGTGGATTGCAGCGCCTGCGCCAGCACTTCCCCGGAAGGGAACAGCTTCTGCAGCGACTCACTCACCAGCGCGAACTGTTCCGGCAGGTTGGCGATGCGGTGCTGCTCACCACCAGCCACGGCCGACCAGGCGTCCTTGGCCGCAGCCACACGCTTGCGGGCCAGCGCCAGGTGCGCGGGGTCGAAGCGGCCCAGGCGCACAGTTTCGTAGTCGACAACCGGTTCCTTGTCCAGGCGCCAGGCCTGACGCACGGCACTCAGGCGCGGCGCCGGCTGCAGCGCCGTGGGCGGCTGCGCACGGCCGCAGAAGAACAACAGATCCTGCGCCAGGCGATCGGACGCTTCGGCCTGGCCGCGGGTACTGGCGCGCAACTGCGCCAGCAGGCGCGAGGCGATGCGTTTGCTGTAGACATCAGGCTGCAGCAGGCCCGCGGACTGGGCCTCGAACACACCCGCGGCCAACTGCCACAGCGTGGACAGTGCGGGACTGCCGTGGTGGCGTTCACCTGCGCCCAGGCCGGCACAGAGGTCACTCATGCGCTGCAGCGAAGGCTTGCGCGTGGGGTCACGCATCAGCGCCAGGGTTTGGGATTCCAGTTCGCTGCGGGTGTGCTCGTCGGCGGACAGCGGGCGCGCCGTCATGTCCAGCGGCAAATCACGCCATTGCCAGTCGATCTTCCACAGGTCCGCCGGGTGCACCCGTTCCGCACCAGCCAGCACCTGCGCAGCGCGGTACTGCGGGAACAGCATCACCGGCGACACGGGCTTGCGCGCCAACTGCCGGGTCAGGAAGTCCAGCAGCGCGAAAGACACGCGCTCGATCACCTCCACCGCCGCGATGTTCATCAGGGCAGGCTTGCTGATCATGCGCTGCACGGCGCTTTCACTGGCGCGCAGCACGTCGGCCACGGCCGGCAGGCCCACCAGTTCCAGCGCGCCCACGCCCTGGTGCAACTGCGTGCGTGCGGTGCGCAGCACGGAAGGGTCGACCACGTCCAGGTCACCGCCGCTGGCGGCGTCGGCGTCCTTGAGATAACGGCGCAACGACTTGTGCGCGTTTTCCAGCGAACGGCGCAGTTCGCCGTGCACCCAGGCCAGTGCGCTGAGGTCGTCGCCTGCCATGCCCTGAAGGGCGCCGGTCTCGGAGTCCATGTCGGCTTGCATTGCGCGCGGGGGCCTTGGCTGCTGATGGCTCAGTTGATCTTGAACCGGGCCACCGAGGCCTTCAGTTCTTCGGCGCTGCGGGACAGCTCACGCACCATCTGCGCGGTGGAGCGTGTGCCTTCGGAGGTCTGCTCCGTCACCGCGAAGATGTGCTGGATGTTGGCGGCCACCTCGTTGGCGGAACGCGCTTCCTTCTGCGCTTCCACCGAGATGCGCGAGATCAGGTCCGCCAGTTCGCGCGTCACGCGGTCGATGTCACCCAGTGCGGCGCCCGCCGCGTCAGACAGCCGGGCGCCTTCCACCACACCCGCCGTGCTGCGTTCCATGGCGCCCACGGCGTCCTGCGTGTCGGTCTGAATGGTCCGCACGATGGCCGCGATCTGGCGCGTGGCGTCGGCCGAACGTTCGGCCAGCCGCTGCACTTCTTCGGCCACCACGCTGAAGCCGCGTCCCGCTTCACCGGCGCTGGCGGCCTGGATGGCGGCGTTCAGCGCCAGCACGTTGGTCTGCTCCGTGATGTCGGAAATCAGCTCGGTGATTTCGCCGATCTCCTGCGAGCTTTCACCCAGGCGCTTGATGCGCTTGGACGTTTCCTGGATCTGGTCGCGGATGGAGTTCATGCCGCCGATGGCGTTGTTCACCGCCGAGAGGCCCGATTCGGCCGCCTGCAGCGACTGGCGCGCCACCGCAGCCGTTTCCTGGGCCTGCGCCGACACGTCGTTGATGCGGCCCGCCATCTGCAGCACCGATTCACCGGTGTCGCGAATTTCACGCAGCTGTTCGGTCGACGCGGCCAGCAGTTCGGTGGAGGTGTTCTCCACCTGCGCCGTCGTTTCCGTCACGCGGCCCACCGTGGTCTGCACCTGTTCCACCAGCGACCGCAGCTCTTCCACCGTGTAGTTCACGGAGTCGGCGATGGCGCCAGTGATGTCTTCCGTCACCGTGGCCTGTTGGGTCAGGTCGCCTTCGGCCACCGTCTGCAGTTCGTTCATCAGGCGAAGAATGGCGGCCTGGTTGGCGTCGTTGACACGTTTGGCTTCCTGTTCCTGCCGCTCGGCTTCCTGGCGCTGGCCGTCAGCGGCCTGGGCGCGTGTGGTCTGGTCGATCACGAACAGGCGCAGCAAGCCGAAACCACCCGCGGCCAAGATCAGCAGGGACAGCAGGCCCATCACCAGGCGGATGCCGCTGAAGCCGCTCTGCGAGGCCAGGTCTGTCTGCAGGGCGTCCAGGCCTTTGCGCAGCGGTTCGGAGTCGGAGACGATGGCACTTTGTGCCTCACGCGCGGCCACCAGGCCTTGCAGATTGCCCAGGATGGCGCTGGCCTCGGTGCGTGTCTTTTCGTATTGCTGCAGCAGCTGCTGCAGCTTCTCACGCACCTGCGGGTCGCGGGTGCCGGGCAGGCGCAAGTCGGCATTGCCACCGATCACGCCTTGCGCGATTTCCTTGAAGGAATTCAGGTCCTTGCCCAGCAGAAAAACGGCCTCGGCGCTGACACCTTCGGTGGTCAGGAATTCGTTGGCGCTCTTGCCTATGCGCTGGGTCAGCATCACCAACTGGCCGACGGCCGACAGTTCGGCCGCCGAAGCGCCGCCCTGCAGCTTCAGCGAAGACACCGTCTCCGCGGTTTCCAGCAGGTCTGCACTCTGGCGGTTGATGGCGCGCAGCGCCTGGCCCACCTGGGTCAGCGTCTTCTGCTGGCCCAGCACGACGCCGGCGTTCTTCTCGGCCTTGTCCACCAGAGGCACCAGCACGTCCAGTTGCTCCTGCAGGCCCCCGGACGCGGCCGCCACGTCGCCCTCGCCGGTCTTCAGGCTGCGCACGTTCCTGGCCAGGATGTCGATGGACTCCTTGACTTCCGGGAAGGCCGTGGCGCTGCCCACCAACGCCTGCGACACCGACTTGGCCAAGCGCTGCGACTGCGTCGTGGCTTGACCTGCGGCGGCCACCTGCGATGAACCGCGGCTGCTGGACGTGAGCACCAGGACTGCGGACAGCAGCAGGCCCACCAGGCCGACCACGAAGAGGACCACCATCGCCCGCTGCTGGCGCGCCAGCGGCCAGGCCCCAACCACCGGCAGG
>JANOAM010000391.1:0-3777 GCA_031411215.1 Betaproteobacteria bacterium | reverse complement strand
CTTGCAGCTCGATTGACCCACGGCCCCAGCAGGAGACCAGCAGCGTGTTCGCCCTGATCGTCGAATTCCGAATCAAAGCCGCGCACGTCGAAGCCTTCGACGCTGCCATCCGTCACAACGCCCAGCGTTCGCTCGACGATGAGCCAGGCTGCCGGCAGTTCGACGTCTGCCGCGACCCGGACGATGCGGCGCTGTTCTTCCTGTACGAGCTGTATGACGATGAGGCTGCGATCCAGGCGCACCTGCAATCGCCCCACTTCGTGCAGATGAACACCGCCACCGCACCCTGGGTCGACGCGAAGACGGTGCGCAAGCTTCGGCGGACACAGCCGTGATCTGCATCACTGCAGGCACTCAACATCGGCGGCCCGCGACATGACATTGAAGCTGGGCTGCATCGCTGACGACTTCACCGGCGGCACCGATCTGGCCAACAACCTGGTGCGCGCCGGCATGCGCACGGTGCAGGTCATCGGCGTGCCCGATGCGGACAGCCCGGCTCCCGACGCCGACGCGGTGGTGGTGGCACTGAAGTCGCGCACCGCCCCTGTGGCCGAGGCCGTCGCACAGTCGGTCGCCGCAGCGCGATGGCTGCGTGCGCGGGGCGCCGTGCAGATGTACTTCAAGGTGTGCTCGACCTTCGATTCCACGCCGCAGGGCAACATTGGCCCGGTCACCGAGGCACTGATGGACGAGCTGGGTGCTGACTTCGTGGTCGTCACGCCGGCCTTCCCGGAAAACGCGCGCACCGTCTTCAAGGGTCACCTGTTCGTCGGCGACTTGCTGCTGTCCGACAGCTCGATGCGCCACCACCCGCTCACGCCGATGACCGACGCCAACCTGGTGCGCGTGATGCAGGCGCAGCTGGCTGCGGAGCACGGCCGGCGCGTTGGCCTGATCGACTACCGCTGCGTGGCGCAAGGTGCGGCAGCCCTCACCCAGCGCATGGCGGCTCTGCGCGCCGAAGGTGTGATGCTGGCCGTGGTGGATGCGCTGGGCGACGACGACTTGCGCACCTTGGCCGATGCCTCGGCTGCCCTGAAGCTGGTGGTGGCCGGCTCGGGTCTGGCCATCGGCATTCCCGCACTGCACGGTCTGGCAGGCAACGCGCAGGCTGCCCAACTACCGCCCGCCACTGGCGCACGCGCGGTGGTCTCGGGCAGCTGCTCGGCCGCGACCAACGCGCAGGTGGCGGCGTTCATGGCAGGCGGTGGTGCGGCCTTCGCGCTGGACCCGCTGCAGCTCGCCGCGGGGCACCCTGTGGTGGATGCAGCGATGGCCTGGGCACGCCCGCTGCTGGCACACGTGCCTGTCCTGGTTTATGCCACCGCCGAACCGGCCACGGTACGCGCGGTGCAGGAACGGCTCGGCGCCGACAAGGCCGGCGCGCTGGTGGAACACGCGCTGTCGCGCATCGCAAGCGGCCTCGTCGAGGCCGGCGTGGGCCAGCTCATCGTCGCCGGCGGCGAGACCGCGGGCGCGTGCGTGCAGGCCCTGGGCATCACGCGGCTGCGCATCGGGCCGCAGATCGACCCCGGCGTGCCGTGGTGCCACGCCGTCACGCTGTCACGTCCCGCGGGGCTGCGCCTGGCGCTGAAGTCGGGCAACTTCGGCGGCACCGACTTCTTCACGCGTGCGTTCGAGGTGTCGTCGTGACGCCCGCCCCCGTGCGGGTCGAGTCGATGCGAAAGGACCTCGTCACCGACTTGTTGTTGCCGGCCCGCCGGCGACCCTTCACGCCTCCTGCGTCCATGACCGAAAGCAACCCATGATGTCCACTCGTCTGCTGTTGTGCGTGCTGAGCACGGTTGCCATGACGCTGCCCGGGCCGGCCGCGGCACAGGCCTTCCCCAGCAAACCGGTGCGCCTGGTGGTGCCCTTTGCTCCAGGCGGCACCACCGACCTGCTGGCGCGGATCATCGCGGAGAAGGTCGGGCCGGCACTCGGTCAGACCATGGTGGTGGAGAACAAGGCAGGGGCCGGCGGGGCCCTCGGCGCGGGTGAAGTCGCCAGGTCAGCGCCGGACGGCTACACGCTGCTCATGTCCTCGGTCTCGACGATGGCCGCCAACCCGGCAATCAACCCGGCCACGCCCTACGACCC
This sequence comes from Betaproteobacteria bacterium, assembly GCA_031411215.1. Lineage (GTDB taxonomy): Bacteria > Pseudomonadota > Gammaproteobacteria > Burkholderiales > Burkholderiaceae_C > Rubrivivax. Next base: position 1,674 of record JANOAM010000391.1, on the reverse strand, counting down.
GAACAAGGACTTCGTGCACATCATCAATGTCGCCGCGACGCCCAACGTCATCGCCGTCCATCCGTCGTTTCCGGCACGCGACTACAAGGCCTTCGTTGGCGCGCTGTCGAGCAACCCCGGCAAATACAGCTTCGCCACCGCCGGCAACGGCAGCGTGGGCCACCTGCTGGGCGAGCTCTACAAGCGTTCGGCCAAGGTCTACGTGACGCACATTCCGTATCGCGGTTCCGGTCCGGCCCTGAACGACGTCGTGGCCGGGCAGGTGCCCATCATCGTCGACAACCTGCCCTCGGCGCTGCCATTCATCAAGGACAAGCGGCTCGTGCCCATCGCCGTGGCGGCACCGGCGCGCCTGGCCGCTCTCCCGGACGTACCGACCTTGGCCGAAGTCGGCCTCGCGCCGGTCAACCGCATGTCGTTCCTGGGTGTGTCCGCGCCCAAGGGCACGCCCAAGGCAGTGGTGGACAAGTTGAACGCTGCCATCAAGTCGGCCCTCACCGACCCGGCGGTGAAGGAACGCATCGAAGCCACGGGCGCCATCGTGGTGGGCAACTCCGCAGACGAGTTCCAGCAGCAGGTCGGCGACGAGTTGGCGATCTACAGGCGCGTGGTGCTCGAGCAGAAGCTGAAGCTGGAATAGCACAGGCCATCGCCGTCGAGACGCCCGACCAGGCCCGCGCAGAGATTGCTCGCAACGGCTCCCACTGAAGTCGTATCTGGTGACGCTCATCAAGGCATGAGCGCAGGGAGAGAATCACTGTCTGGACTGCCCATCCCTATCGACAGCTGATGCCGTCAGACCGCTCATGACCGACGCTCAATACACGACCTTGCCGCAGTGGCCCAACGCTTATCCGGCCAGCGGCGCCAGCGCCACCCTGAAGCTCCTCAACGAGGATTTCATCGTGACCGAGCTGCCGCTGCAGCTGCCCTGCGGTGAAGGCGAACACATCTGGCTGGACATCGAAAAGAACGGTGCCAACACCGCCTTCGTCGCCCAGCAGCTGGCAGAGGCCGCCAGCGTGCAGGAAAGGGACGTGGGCTATGCCGGCCTCAAGGACCGCTACGCCGTCACGCGTCAATGGTTCAGCATCTATCTGCCGAACGGGAAGACGAAAGGCGAGACACCCGACCTGACCCAGCTTCAGCACCCGGAATTCAAGGTACTGAGTCAGAGCCGCCACGTGAAGAAGCTGCGCCGCGGTGATCTGCAGGGCAACCGTTTCTGCATCGTGCTGCGTGACGTGACCGGCGACCAAGACGCCATTGCGGCCAATCTCAAGGCCGTTGTGTCGCATGGCGTGCCCAACTACTTCGGCGCTCAGCGTTTCGGCTTTGAGGGCGGCAACGTCGAGCAAGGCCGGGCCATGCTGGCGCGCGAAATCCGCGTGCGCAACCCGAAGAAGAAGGGCATCTACCTGTCGGCGGTGCGCTCTTTCGTCTTCAATGAAGTGCTGGCGCTGCGCATTCAGCAGGGACTCTGGGGCAAGACCCTGCCCGGTGACGTGATGGACGAGGCAGGCCAGTCCACCGGACCGCTCTGGGGACGGGGCCGCGTGACCACCACCGATCAAGCGCAGGCCCTGGAAAACGGCGTGGCTGAACGTCACGCCACCTTGTGCGACGGCATGGAACACGCCGGTCTGGATCAGGAGCGCCGCGCCCTGGTGGCCA
>JANOAM010000390.1:0-2926 GCA_031411215.1 Betaproteobacteria bacterium | reverse complement strand
CTCCGTCAAGGAAACCGAAGGCCCCAAGTTCGCGGCAGCGCTTGAAGCCCATGTGCGCGCCTACGACGTGGACATCATGAACGGCCAGCGGGTGGCCGCGCTGGAGCCGGCCGCGCAAGCGGGTGGTGACATCACGGTGACCTTGGACAACGGCGCGGCCTTGAAGGCACGCAGCGTGATCCTGGCGACCGGCGCGCGCTGGAAGAACGTCAACGTGCCCGGCGAAACCGAATACCGCACCAAGGGCGTGGCCTACTGCCCGCACTGCGACGGGCCGCTGTTCAAGGGCAAGAAGGTCGCGGTCATTGGCGGCGGCAACTCGGGTGTCGAGGCCGCCATCGACCTGGCCGGCGTGGTCGCCCACGTCACGCTGCTGGAATTTGCCGACCAGCTGAAGGCCGACGCCGTGCTGGTCAAGAAGCTCAAGAGCCTGCCCAACGTCAGCATTCACACCAGTGCACAGACGACAGAGATCACGGGCGACGGGCAGAAGGTCAACGGCCTGCGCTTCAAGGACCGTGTGTCCGGCGAAGCGCGCCAGGTGGACTTGGCCGGTGTCTTCGTGCAGATCGGCCTGGTGCCCAACACCGATTTCCTGAAGGGCACAGTGGAGCTGTCGCGCTACGGCGAGATCGTCATCGACGCCACGTGCGCCACCAGCGTGCCCGGTGTCTTCGCCGCGGGCGACGTGACCACGGTGCCCTACAAGCAGATCGTCATCGCCGCGGGTGAAGGCTCCAAGGCCGCGCTGTCAGCCTTTGACCACCTGATCCGGCACTGAGGAAGCGGGCCGGAAGTTCTGCCGCAGCGCGTCGGCGCTGACCAGCGCCAGCGCCGCCCAGATGCAGCCGAAGCCCACCAGGCGCGCGCTGCTGAAAGCCTCGTGGAACACCCAAACGCCCAGCAGCAGCTGGATGCTGGGCGACAGGTACTGCACCAGGCCTACCGTGGCCAGTGGCAAGCGCCGCGCGGCCATGGCAAACAGCAGCAAGGGCAGGGCGCTCAGCGGGCCGGACAGTGCCAGCCACGCCGACGCGCCCAGGTCGCCTTGCGCCCAGACGCCGTTCTGCGTGAAGGTCCACCACAGCAGAACCGGCAGCACCAGCGGCGCCAGCAGCAGCGTTTCCAGGGCCAAGCCTTCCAGCGCGCCCAGTGAAGCGGTCTTGCGCACCAGCCCATAGACACCGAAGCTGCAGCCCAGCACCAGCGCGATCCAGGGCAGGCGGCCCAGTTGCCACGTCAGCCAGGCCACACCCGCGGCGGCCAGGGCCACGGCCAGCCACTTCACGGGGCTGAGCCTTTCGCGCAGCACCAGCACACCCAGCAGCACGTTGACCAGCGGGTTGATGAAGTAGCCCAGGCTCGCTTCCACCACCTGGTGGCTCTGGATGGCGTAGACATAGACCAGCCAGTTGGCGGCCAGCAGCAGCGCACTGAAGGCAAAGAGCGGCAGCTTTCGTGGCTCGGCCCAGACCTGCTTCAACCAGGCCCAGCGTTTCAGCGCCGTCAGCAGCAGGCCCAGGAACACCAGCGACCACAGCGACCGCTGCAGCACCACTTCCATGGGCGCCACCTGCTGGATGAGCATGAAGTACAGCGGGAACAGTCCCCAGATGGTGAAGGCGCCAAAGGCGTAGAGGAAACCGGGGTTCATGGGGCAGGGCGCAGGACGGCGGGCGATTGTCGGTCCACCCACGATGCACCCATGCGCACCCTGGCATGCGCCGTGTGCTGGCGACCGCGGCGCGTGTGCGCCTAGGCCGCTGAGGCCTGTGCAGCTTCTGCCGCATGCGCGGCCTGCGCCGCCACCACCCGGTTGCGGCCGGCCTGCTTGGCGCAGTACAGCGCCGCATCCGCGCGGCGTATCACTTCCTCGGCGGTCTCGGAATGCGCCAGCGCTTCGGCCACGCCCACGCTGACGGTGACTCGCGGCTCGCCACCCGCCGCAATGCGCGCGGCCATGCGCACGGCCAGTGCGTGGGCCTCGGCTTCGCTGATACGCGGCAGCAGCACGCAGAACTCCTCGCCGCCCCAGCGCGCCACCACGTCGCCGGCGCGCAAGGTGTCGCGCAGGGTTCGGGCCACATGCTGCAGCACACGGTCACCTTCGGCATGGCCATGGTGGTCGTTGACGGCCTTGAAGTGGTCCACGTCCACCATCAGCACGGCGTAGCCGTGGCCGGCTCCGTTGGCGCGTTGCGCGCGCTGGTGCACGTCTTCCAGCCGTTCCAGCAGGCCGCGGCGGTTGACGGCACCGGTGAGCTCGTCGGTCTGTGCCTGCGACTGCAGCCGCCGCAGCACACGGCCCAGCACCAGCTGGATCTGCACGAGATTGATGAGCCCGCCCATGAACAGCACCACGATCACCAGGGCGAGGTTGCCGTGGCCGGGAGCGTCGATGGCGATCTTGACGGCGGGCTCTACTGTCAGCGCCTGCACCGCACGGGCCAGCAGTGCCAGCGCCAGCAGGCCGTAACCTGCAGCCACCACCACCGCAAAGCGCGGTGCCCAGCGGCGGCCGTGCATCCACACCAGCCGTACAGAAGCCAGCAGCATCACACCACCGCCCACACAGACCGTGGCCACGCGCAAGCCGTGTCCGCGTTCCAGGGCCAGGCTCAGCAGCACCAGCAGGCCTGCTGCCAGGACGCCCACCGCATAGCGTGTGTCCTGCGGTTTGCCACCCCAGTGCAGCACCATGCCGCGGTGCTGCAGCATGGCTGCAGCCACCAGCAGCACACTGGCCAGGTTGCGCGGTGCACTGCCGGATACCCAGGCCGGCACGTAGAGCATCAGCCCCAGGGCCACCAGCAGCCAGAACGCAGCAAACTGGCCTTCGGCTTCCTGCCAGCCGCGCGACAGTGCGGCAGCCATGGCCCAGCCCAGCGCATGCACACTGAACTGCACGGCCACCAGGGCGATGAGC
>JANOAM010000389.1:0-2421 GCA_031411215.1 Betaproteobacteria bacterium | reverse complement strand
GACGGCCTTCTGCGCGGCTTCGGCCGCAGCCTCGGGCGAGGTGTCGATGTCGAACTGCGTCAGCACCAGCCGCTGCCCCAGGACGCCGCCGCCGGCATTGACCTCGTCTATGCCCATCAGGTAGCCGTTCTTGAAGCTCAGTGCCGCCGGAGCGGCCACGCCGCGCGCCTCGATGATGCCGGCGACCGGGATCTGGGCTTGCGCGCCAGCGGCGGTCAGTGCAAGCATCGCTGCAAGCATCACTGCAAGCCATCGCCCCAGCAGGGCCATCACCGAAAGGCGGGTCATGTCACTGCCATCCTGGGTGGGATGCGGGTGCCGCGGGGCCGGATTTGTGCATCATCGTGCCCCGTGAACCGCCGTACGCCACCGTGACTCAGCCACCTGTCGAGATCGTGTGTTCTCGATCGTCGTGCAGGTGACCTGAGCATTCAGCCCCGTCAGCCCACACAGAGGAGCCCCCATGAGCCGAACTGCAGCCCCCTCCCCGGCCACCAAGAAGACCACGGCGCGCAGCGCACCAGCTTCGCCCAAGCCCCTGGTTGTCCTGGTTGCCACGCGCAAGGGCGCCTGGCTCTTTCACAGCGACACCAAGCGCAAGACCTGGCGGGCCGACGGCCCCCACTTCCTGGGTCACATCATCAGCCACATGGTGCTGGACCCGCGTGACGGCCGCACGCTGCTGGCGGCAGCCAAGACCGGCCACCTGGGGCCGACCGTCTTCCGCTCCACCAACCTGGGCCGCACGTGGAAGGAAGCCAAGCAACCGCCAGCCTTCGCCAAGCCCACCAACAGCCTGCCCGCCCGGTCCGTGGACCAGACCTTCTGGCTGACGCCAGGGCCTGCCAGCGAACGCGACACCTGGTACGCCGGCACGTCACCGCAAGGCCTGTTCCGGTCCGAAGACGGCGGTGTCAGCTGGACGCCGCTGCCGGCCATCAACGACGACCCGCAGTTCCGCGAATGGATGGGCACGGTGCAGGACGGCACACCCGATGGCCCGAAGCTGCACTCGGTGATCGTGGACCCGCGCGACCCGGCGCACCTGTACTTCGGCATGTCGGGCGGCGGTGTGCATGAGTCGCTGGATGCCGGCCGCAGCTGGACCACGCTGATCAAGGGCATGGAGGTGTTTGACGGCGGCGACGCGACCACCGCCGCCTTCCACGACCCGCATTGCCTGCGCCTGTGCCCGAGCAACCCGGACAGGCTGTACCAGCAGAACCACTGCGGCATCTACCGCATCGACCGCAACAGCGGCGACACGGCGGACACCTGGCAGCGCATCGGCCGCAAGATGCCCAAGCGGGTCGGCGACATCGGCTTCCCCATGGTCGTGCACCCGCGCGACGCCGACACCGCCTGGGTCTTCCCCATGGACGGCACCAGCGTCTGGCCGCGCACCAGCCCTGGCGGCAGCCCCGCCGCCTACGTCACCCGCAACGCCGGCAAGACCTGGCAGCGGCTGGACCAGGGCCTGCCGGAAAGCCAGGCCTGGTGGACCACCAAGCGCCAGGCCATGACGGTGGACACGCAGGCCACGCCAGCGCTGTACCTGGGCACCACCAGCGGCGAGCTGTGGATAGGGCGGGAGGAAGGCGCACGCTGGTCCAACATCGCACGCCACCTGCCCGAGATCTACGCCGTGGAAGTGGCTGAGTTGCCGTGAGGGCGGGCCGATGAAGGTGCTGATCCCCGGCGCGCTGCGCTCGTACACGCGGCAAGCGCATGTCGACGCCGTGGGCGGCACGCTGCATGAACTGTTCGTGGACCTGGACCGCCAATACCCCGGGCTGCGCTTTCGTGTGGTCGATGAGCAGGACCAGCTGCGGCCCAACATGCGGCTCTTCGTCAACGGCGTTGGCGTGCGTGATCTCCGGCACGCGCTGCAGCCGGACGATTTCGTCGCCGTGGTGTTGGCGCTGAGCGGGGGCTGAGCGGGGGCTGAACCGCCGCGCCAGGCCATGAAGGCGACGCACTTAGCGAACATTTGTTCAGCTATGATGCCCGCGTGAGACCCAAAGACGACGACAAGCTGAGGGCGATTGCGGCGGCCACTTTCACGCTGGTGGAACAGACCGGCCTCAGCGGCCTGACCATGGCCGCCATCGCACGTGAAGCCGGCCTGGCCACCGGCACGCTGTACGTCTACTTCAAGTCCAAGGAAGAGTTGCTGGTCGCGCTCTACGAGCAGGCCAAGACGGAAACCGCCGCCAGCCTGATGCAAGGCGACGACCCTGCCCTGCCGTTTCGCACCCGCTTCCAGCGCATGTGGATGAACTGGTTGGAACACCGCCTGTCGCACTATGCGCAGATGGTGTTCATGGAACAGTACGTCAACTCGCCCTGGTTCGGACCCGAAAGCCGAGACCTGTCGGCGCGGCTGTTCAAGACCTGGGTCGAGTTGATCGAGACCGCGCG
>JANOAM010000388.1:0-3541 GCA_031411215.1 Betaproteobacteria bacterium | reverse complement strand
AAGCGCCTGCTGGTGGGCGGCTTCGAACGGGTGTTCGAGATCAACCGCAACTTCCGCAACGAAGGCATCAGCGTCCGGCACAACCCGGAATTCACGATGATGGAGTTCTACGCGGCCTACTGGACGCACCACGACCTGATGGACTTCACCGAAGCCGTGCTGCGCCACGCCGCGCGTGCGGCCACGGGCTCGGCCGCGGTCACCTATGCCGGGAAGCCGGTGCACCTGGACCAGCCGTTTGCACGGCTGTCGGTCCGGCAATCGCTGATCGTGCACGCGGGGCTGACGGAAGCCGAGGTCGATGATCCTGCCGTGCTGCGCGAGAAGATCATCGCCGCCGGTGAAGAAGCCAAGGCCCACTGGAAGCTGCCGGAACTGCAGTTCGGCCTGTTTGAAGCGGTGGTGGAAGCCAAGCTGTGGCAGCCCACTTTCATCATCGACTACCCCGTGGAAGTGAGCCCACTGGCGCGGGCGTCCGACAGCAACCCGGCCATCACCGAACGCTTCGAGCTCTTCATCACCGGCCGCGAATACGCCAACGGCTTCAGCGAGCTGAATGACGCCGAAGACCAGGCGGCACGCTTCCAGTCGCAGGTGGCCAACAAGGACGCTGGCGACGAAGAAGCGATGTACTACGACGCCGACTTCATACGCGCGCTGGAATACGGCATGCCGCCTGCCGGTGGCTGCGGCATCGGCATCGACCGGTTGATGATGCTGATCACCGACAGCCCCAGCATCCGCGATGTCATCTTGTTCCCGGCGCTGAGGCGCGAAGGCTAGAGACCATGAACACCCCGCGCCTGGATTCGCTGCCAACGGTAGAGGCTGCGGTCTGGCGCGAGCTGGGCCATGCCGTGCGCACCAAGGGCCACGGCTGGCGATTGGGCGTGCTGGCCACGGTCGATCGTGAGGCGGCCGATGCACGCAGTGTGGTCTTGCGCGACCTGGACGCGCAGGCGCACACGCTGTTGATCTACACCGATTCGCGCAGTCCCAAGGCGCGGCAGATCCAGACGCACCCGCAGGGCATGCTGGTGCTGTGGTCGGAAAAGCTTGGATGGCAGCTGCGCCTGACGGTGTCGCTGACGCTGGAAACCTCGGGCCTGCGGGTGTCGTCGCGTTGGGCGCAGTTGAAGCTGACGCCGGCCGCGCATGACTACCTGTCGCCGCTGCCCCCAGGCAGCGTGGTGGGCGCCGCAGCCGTCCCGGAACGAACAAGCCGCGACCACTTTGCAGTGATCGCGGCTCATGTGGAAGCCCTGGACTGGCTGGAATTGCACCCCCAGGGGCACCGCCGTGCCCGCTTTGATGCGGCTGGTGCGGACTGGCTGACACCTTAGGCGTCAGGCCTTCGCGCCAGGAAGGCTCACTTGCCGCTGTTGGCCACGGTGTGGCTGGCGGCTGGGCGCGTGGTCCACTGCTGGATGAACACGGCCGAGCCGGTGTCTTCACCGTACATCCAGTTCAGGTTGCCCTGCGCACGCTCTACGCTCATCTGCGCGCGCACCTCTTCGCGGCTCAGGCGGCTCTTGGGGGCCGGCGTGACGGCTTCAACTTCGCCGTAGGTCTTCAGCAGGCCCTGGCCGCGGGCGGCGACGAGCTCGCTCTTGACCTGGTCACGCGTCTTGGTCACCGACCACACTTGCGTGGCGGTGTCGTCCGGCGTGATCTCGCCAGCAGCGTGGGCCGCGAAGGCGGCGCCCAGGGACAGGGCCACGATGACGGGGTAAGCGGTGTTACGAAGAGAGGTACGGAAATTGGTGTTCATGATGAGAAGTTCCTTCAAGGCATCCGGTGTTGGAGGGGATCCGTCGGTGGATGCTTGGCCGGCGTGGTCCATGGGTTGAACTGTAGAAATTCACCCACGAACGAAAAAGCACCGGGGAAGGAACGCAGCGTTCCTGTTTCAGGAACGCCGCAGTCTCTTGAAATTCAGGATTGCGAGAAGTTGGCCTTGCGCTTGGCCAGGAAGGCGTCCATGCCTTCCTTCTGGTCGGCCGTGGCAAACAGCGAATGGAAGATACGGCGTTCGTAGTCCACGCCGTCGTTCAGGCCGGATTCGAAGGCGCGGTTCACGCAGGCCTTGGCCAGCATCACGCTGGCGCCGCTGAGTGCGTTGATGGCCTCGGCCGCGGCCAGCACTTCGTCCATCAGCTGGGTCGCAGGCACCACGCGTGACACCAGGCCCGCGCGTTCGGCTTCGGCCGCGTCCATCATGCGGGCCGTCAGCACCATGTCCATGGCCTTGCTCTTGCCCACCGCACGCGGCAGGCGCTGCGTGCCGCCGGCGCCGGGGATGATGCCGATCTTGATCTCGGGCTGGCCAAACTTGGCCGTGTCGGCGGCGATGATGAAGTCGCACATCATGGCCAGCTCGCAGCCGCCGCCCAGCGCAAAACCAGCCACCGCGGCGATCACGGGCTTGCGCACACGCAGGATGGTTTCCCAGTTGGCGGTGATGAAGTTCTCGTTGATCGCGTCGGCGTAGGTCTTCTTCGCCATGGCCGAGATGTCGGCACCCGCCGCGAAGGCCCGTTCGTTGCCCGTGATGACGATGCAGCCGATGCTGTCGTCGGCATCAAAACGCAGCAACGCATCACCCAGCTGCACCATCAGTGGCGTGTTCAGCGCGTTGAGCTGCTTGGGCCGGTTCAGCGTGATCAGGGCCGTGCGGCGTGGACCAACACCTCGGATTTCGGTGAGGATCAGGGCTTCGGGTGTGGGGGCGGATGTACCGGCGTCCGTGGCGTCGTTCCTGGGCTCATTCATGGCATGTCTCCTGCTGCTTGCGTCACTATAAGTGGCGTGTGAAGCCGCCCATTCACGGGGGGGTGCCCTGCTGGCTGCGGCCTGTACCAAGGGATAAGCTGCGGCCCTCGCGCGTACCGCACCCGACCGCTTACGCCCACCCGGCACGACGCCCACCACTCCATGCCGCTGATCTACCGCAAGACGCCCAAGGGCACTGCCGAGATCGAGACCCGCTCTCACCGGTTGGGCATGCGCGTTCGCAGCATGCTCATCCTGGTCAACGGCAAGCGCGACGTGAACGACCTGAGCGAGCTGGTGGCGCGACCTGCCGAAGACGCGCTGCTGGCGCTGGCCGAGGCGGGCTACATCGAAGCCGTGGGCGAGACCATCGACCTGGCTGAAGGCGCTGCGTCCTGACGGGTCCTTAGCGCCCAGGCTCGGCCTGCTGCGGCAGGCGGTCCATCAGCAGGTCGATGTAGGTCTGCGCGTCCTGCCGGATGAGCAGGCGCACGGGCAGGTATTGCAGGCTGGGCGCCACCCACAGTTCCGCCGTCAATTCATTGGCACGGCCTTCGCGGCGCGGCTTCACGTGCACGGCTTCCACGGGGCCTGCGGGCGTGTGCAGCGTCTCCGTTTCCAGCACCTCGTAGACCCAGGGCTCGACACGGCGCGGCAGGGCCAGCGGGATTTCCACCGTGCGGCCACGTTCCAGCAACTGCGGGCGCGTGGTGAACAGCCAGGTCATCTGCACAAACTGGCTGGCGCTGTCCTGCACACCGGCGGGCCG
>JANOAM010000387.1:0-2532 GCA_031411215.1 Betaproteobacteria bacterium | reverse complement strand
GACCACGCTGACGCAGTTCGAATTCACCACGTTGGCGATCGTGCGCCACCTGTGCCGGTCTGACGTGGACTTGGTGATCCTGGAAGTGGGCCTGGGCGGGCGTTTCGATTCGGTCAATGCCTTTGACGCCGACTGCGCCGTCATCACCAGCATCGACCTGGACCACACGGAATGGCTGGGACCGGACCGCGAAAGCATTGGCCTTGAAAAGGCGCAGATCATGCGTGCCGGCAAGCCCTGCATCGTGAGCGACCCCATGCCGCCGGCCAGCGTGGTGCAGCACGCTGCCAGCATAGGCGCGGACCTGTGGCTGGTCGGCCGTGACTTCAACCACCAGGGCGACCGCCAGCAGTGGTCCTGGTCCGGCCGCGGCAGGCGCTACAGCGGCATGGGCTACCCGGCGCTGCGTGGCGCCAATCAGTTGGTCAATGCGGCAGGTGCCATCGCCGCGCTCATCGCGCTGAAGGACCGCCTGCCCATCAACGCCCAGGCCGTGCGCACGGGCCTGGCGCTGGTGGACCTGCCCGGCCGTTTCCAGGTCGTGCCGGGCCAGCCTGTGCTGGTGCTGGATGTGGCCCACAACCCGCACAGCGTGGCCGCGTTGGCGCTGAACCTGGACGCCCAGGGCTTCTTCCCGCGCACGCATGCCGTGTTCGGCGCGATGGCGGACAAGGACATCCCGGGGCTGCTGGCCAAGATCGCGCATCTGGTGGATGTGTGGCACTGCTGCACCTTGCCCAACCCGCGTTCAGCCCAGGCGGAGGCCCTGGTGCCCATGGTTCGCGAAGCAACGCTGAATCGCGTCGGAGGCGCGCCAGCGATGCACGTGCATGCCGACCCGGCCGCAGCGCTGCGCGCCGCGGTGGCTGGTGCAGACCCGGTCGATAGAATCGTGGTCTTCGGTTCCTTCTACACCGTGGGCGGCGTGCTCAAGGCCGGTTTGCCCAAGCTGGGCGCGCCCCACGCACCCGCCGCCTGACATTCCAGACGCATGCGTTTTCCCTTCTTCCGCTCCAAGGACAAGGCCCCGGCCCCCGCCGCGCGGCCGGCCATGGGCGGGGACGACGCGCAGGTGCGGGCCGCCCGCACACGTGCGCGGCGGCGCTTGGTGGGTGCGCTGGTGCTGCTGGTGATTGGCGTGGTGGGCTTCCCGCTGCTCTTCGAAACCCAGCCGCGGCCGTTGCCGGTGGACACGCCCATCCTGGTGCCCGAAGGCACGCCGGCGCGCGTGACGGCAGCGCCGGCTGCAGCCGCGCGGCCCTTGCCCACGCTGCCGCCGGATGCGGGCACGGAGTCGGCGGTGACGCCCGTGCAAATCGGCGGCGCAGCCGCTGCGTCGGCACCCATGCAGACGGCGGCGGCCCAGCCTGCTCCTGCGCCTGCACTCCGTGCAGAGCCGGCCTCTGCACCAACACCCAAGCCCGCGCTGGTGACCAAGCCTGCGCTGCAGTCGACGCCCGTGGCCGTCGTCGCACCGGCCAAGCCGGCTGCCGAACCGGCAACAGCTGCGTCGACTGCAGCCGGGCGTTTTGTCGTGCAGGTGGGTGCCTACAACGACATGGACAAGCTGAAGGCCGCTCGCAGCAAGCTGGAAAAGATGGGCTACAAAAGCTACACGCAGGACGTGGACTCGCCCACAGGCAAGCGCACCCGCGTGCGTGTGGGGCCCTACGCCAGCAAGCAGGAAGCCGACGCCGTAGCCGCCAAGCTCAAGGCCGCCGGCATGCAGACGGCCATCTTGTCGCTGTGAGCACCGCGTTTTGAGCATGTCGCTGCCTGCCTGGCCGTTGCTGGACTGGATCTTCCTGGCCGTGCTGGCCTTGTCCGTCGTCGTCGGGCTGGTGCGGGGTTTTGTCTTTGAGTGCCTGAGCCTGGCGGGTTGGGTGGTGGCGTGGTTCGCGGCCCCTTGGGCCGCACCCTGGCTGGTGCCGTATCTGCCCGTCTTCACCCCGGATTCACCCATGCGCCTGGGCCTGGCGTTTGTGATCGCCTTTGTGGCGGCCCTGGTGGTGTGGGGCCTGCTGGCGCAGCTGGTCCGCATGGCCCTGCGTGCCACACCCGTGTCCGGTCCTGACCGCCTGCTGGGCGGCATCTTCGGTTTGCTGCGTGGTTTGGTGCTCTTGCTGGCCGTGGCGACCGTGGTGGCACTCACGCCCGCGTCACAATCGCAGGGCTGGCGTGCGTCGCAGGGGGCGCGCTGGCTGGGAACGGCTCTTTTCCATCTGAAACCCCTGCTGCCTGAGTCTGTGGCGCGCCTCGTGCGCACCTGATCCGGGCGGCCGCTCATTCGACATTGAGCGGCCCGAACGCGGAAAGCAAACAGCACCATGTGCGGCATCGTTGGCGTGATCTCCACCACGCCGGTCAACCAGCTTATTTACGACGCGCTGCTGCTGCTGCAGCACCGCGGCCAGGACGCCGCAGGCATCGTCACCATGCAGGGCACCAAGTGCTTCATGCACAAGGCACGCGGCATGGTGAAGGACGTGTTCCGCACCCGCAACATGCGCGGTCTGCCGGGGCAGGTGGGGC
>JANOAM010000386.1:0-4470 GCA_031411215.1 Betaproteobacteria bacterium | reverse complement strand
CACCAGCATGCCCAGGCCCAGGCTCCACCACTGCCAGTGGCGGTGGCGCACCGGCCGGGGCGGTGCTGGCAGCACGGCCAGCACCGGCACCTGCAGCAGACGCACCACGTCGCGCGGGCTGCCCACGGTGCCACTGAGAGCCTCGCGCAGGAAGGCCAGGCCCAGGGCGCTGGCCAGCGACAGCACCGCGCCCATCCAGAAGATCAGCTGGCGGTTGGGGCGGTTGGGTTTTTCAGGGAAGACGGGCGGTTCGATCAGCGTGAAGCGTTCGGCCTTGCGCGTGCGTTCCAGTTGTTCGGCCACTTGGGCCTGCATGCTCTTGTCGTTGAGTTCGCGGAAGCGTGCGCGCGAGGACTCCAGGTCACGCACCATTTCCAGCAACTCGCGCTCCACTTCAGGTGCCTGCGACACCCGCAGGCCCAGTTGCGCCTGCCTGGCCAGCAGCTCTCGGCGTTCGGTGCGCAGGGAATCGATCTGCGCCGTGCCGGTCTCGATCTGCGACTTCAGCGCCAGGTACAGCGGGTTGTCGGCCCGCGCCGCGGGCTTGGCGGCGGACGCGGGGGAGGTTGCCGCAACGGGCGCCAACCTGGCGGCCTCAGACAGTGCCGCCAGGGTGCGGCGCAGTTTGACGATGTCCGGGTGCTCGTCGGCATAACGCTGACGCAGCACGGCCAGCTCGGCCTCCACCTTGCGCAGGGCGGCTTCGCGGTCGTCGGCACCGGCGTTGACACCGTTGTCGGCACCAACGCCGGCCTTCAGGCGTTCGATCTCGCGCTTCAGCCGGCGTACGTCCGGGTGGTCCTCGCTGAACTGGGCCTGCGCTGTCGTCAGCTGCAACTGCAGTGCACGCAGGCGGTCGTCGGGCTCCAGCAGGGCGCCGCCGCCCAACGGCGCCTGCGGCCGGGTCTCGGCCAGTTGGGCCTGCAGCTGACCCAGGCGGTCGGACAGAAAGGACAGCTCACGTTCAACACGTGCGCGGTCGACGTCAGCGCGCTCGCTGGCCACCACGTTGGACAGGCTCAGGTCGGGCATGCGGCCCTGGTTGCGGGCTTTGAAGTCCGACAGCTGCTGTTCCAGTTCGGAAATGTGCTCGCTGACGCGTTTGAGCTCGTCCTGCAGAAAGCTGGTGGTTTCGGCGGCCTTCTGCTGCCGGTTCTTGACGTTCTCGTTCAGGAACAGCGTGGTCAGCTCACCGGCGATCTTCTGTGCGCTGGCCGCAGACTCGCTCTCAAAAGACAAGGTGAAGGCGATGGTCGCCTTGGCCGGCGCACCGGTGCGGCGGTCGGTGATGTCGGCGCTGATGGGTGCGAGCCGGATGTCGCGCCGCATGCGGTCGACGATTTCCTCGCTGGTGTCGCGCTGGCGGGCCCGGCCGTAAAGGCCGTGGCGGTCCACCAGGTCCAGCAGCGTGGCGCGGGTGAGCACCTGCTGGCTGATGACCTGGATGCGTTCGTCGGCGTAGCTGGTGACGGTGGAGCGCACCATCTCCTGCGGGATGTCCTGTTCCTTGATGAGGATGGTGGCCTGGGACTTGTAGACGGCGGGCAGCAACAGCGCGATGGCCGTCGTGGCGGCCAGCAGCACGCCGAAGGTGGCGGCCAGCAGCCAGCGGCGCCGCTTCAGGGCCGCCAGGTGTTCGGACAGGCTGCGCCCGGGCGCGGCATCGGCGGGCGCGCTGGTCAGGTCGTCGCTGAGGGCTGGCATGGGTGGAGGGCGCAGGAGGCGTCAGGGCAAACCCGACACTCTGGCGCCGAGATATTGCAAACTGATGGAAAAGCGGTTCGATCGGGCCCGTATCTGCGGGTCCGATGCGTCATAAACCCGATGCTGAGCCTGCCAGTCGAGCTTCCAGCGCTCGGCCAGCTGTTGGCTGAGCCCCAAGGTGAGCGTGCCCAGGCTCGAACGTGTGCCCGGCGCGTCGGCGGTGCCTGCCGGCCGCAGCGAACGCGACAGGTCCAGAGCCGCGCGCCAGCGCAGGCGGTCGGACCAGGCGCGAGACGCCGTCAGCCCGGCGCTGTCTTCGCGCGTCACGCCGAAGAGGCCCGGGTTCAGCGCCCGCGACGCGGTTACCGACACATCACCGGTCTCCGACAGGCGCCAAGCGGCGTTGGCGCTGTACTGGCTGTCGCGGCTGCGCAGGGTGACGTCCCGGCTGGCCAGCACAGGCCGCACCAGGCCCGCGTTGCAGTAGGCCACCGGCAAGGGGCAGACCAGGGTGAACACGCTGAACTCACGCGTCGTTTCCGAGCGGCCTGCAGAGGCTCCCCAATGCAGCGTCTCCGACGCGCTCTGGGTCCAGCCCAGCCGTGCGGCGTTGGTGGTGATGGTGCCGCCACCCGCGTCGCGCAGCTGCCGTGAACGGCTCAAGGTCAGACTCAGGCTGGTGGTCTCCGTGTGCAGGTGCTGCAAGCTCACGCTGCCGCTGCCCAGCCGGTAGTTGTTGCCCGCGGGCGCGCTGTCGACCCTGTTGTTGGACCACTGCCATTGCGCCTGTGTGCTGAGCCGTTCGCTGAGCGACCGCGACCAGGCCACGCTGGCATCGGCTGTGCTGCGTGCGGCGTTGCCCAGCGCCACGTCGCTGGCGCGCGTGTTGGCACCCAGCAAGCGGTCATGCCGGTAGCCTGCACCCCAGGTCCAGGTGTCCAGTGGGGCGCTGAGGCTGTGCAGAAAGGCCAGGTGACCTTGTGCGCCGCGGCCGACATGGCTGCTGCCCTGGGTGCTGATCAGGTCCAGGTCGAGCCGGCTGCGCTGGGCCTCGGTGCGGCGCTCCAGTGACAGGTTGCCGGACAGCACGCTCGACTGGCCCGCAGCGCCTGCCTGGGACTGCAGGCCCGGGTTGCTGTCGTATTCGTGGCGCCCTTGAGCACCCGCCTGCCAGGCCCATTCCTGGGCGGCGGCCAGGCCCGGCGCGGCCAGCAACAGGCCGGCCAGCTCCCAGCCGCGCGTCACGGCACCAACAGCACGTCCCCGCTGCGCAGCGTGATGTTCTGCGACAGGTCGCCCTTCCTGCGCAGGCGCGCAAAGTCGAACGGAATCGAGGTCTGCTGGCCGCCTTCACGGCGGATGATGCGGATCTCGTCCTCCGCGGCGAACGGCGTGGTTCCCCCGGCCAGGGTGAGCGCCTGCAAGACGTCGATGGGCCGGCCGACAACAAATTCGCCGGGCTTGTTGATGCGGCCGATCACGTAGATGCGGTAGCTCAGCACCCGCGCCACAGAGACCGTGACTTCGGCTTCAGGCACAAAGCGGCTGAGGCGGCGAACCAGTTCCTCGCGCACCTCTGCTGCGGTGCGGCCGGCCACCTTCAGTTCGCCCACCAGCGGGAAGGAAATGGCCCCGTCGGGGCGCACGATGGCCGTGGACTTGAGCGTGTCGTCTTTCCAGACCGACAACTCCAGCGCGTCTTCCGGCCCGATGCGGTAGGCCGGGTCTTCCACCCGCGCCAGCGTGCCCGCAGCGGGTGTTCCCCAGGGCAGGGACGCGTCACCGACCGGGCCGGCAGCTGCAGCGGGACTGTGGGTGGCGCTGCCCAACAAGTCGCCCAGCGCGGCGCAGCCACCCAACACCAGGCTCCCGACCAGAACCAGCGCCGCCGCTGCGCGGCGCGCGGCCTCAGGGCCTTTCCACACGCGGCACAAAACGTTCTGCATCGGCTCGGTCACGGTAGTCCTGCACCAGGTTGAAGATCTGCACATCGTTGAAGCCCAGCACGGGCTCACGCTGGAGCAGCGTGTCCAGCACGCCCTTGCCCTGCCAGCGGTTCAGCAGCTCGGCGTTCAGGCGCAGCAGGCGTTCGTTCTTGTCCGTGCACTCGGTGGCCAGGCGCACCTGCTGGCCGAAACGGCCCTGCCAGTCGGCCCGCTCGCCTTCCTTGGCCCGGAAGGTGGTGGCGGCGCGGACCAGCTCCTTGTCCTTGTCGGCCAGGGCCTGTTCGGCGGTGCGCTTCACATCGTCAAGCAGCCGTTCCAGGTCAGCCACTTTGGCAGCCAGCTGGGTCTTGTCGGCCTCCAGCGCGGCCAGCTTGGCGGCACTGGCCTTTTGCGCCGCGCCGGCGCGCGACGCGGCCAGGGACTTGTCCTGCAGCTCCTTGGCGATGGCGGCCTTGTCCTGTTCAACCTTTACCTTCTCGGCCTGGGCCTGGCTCACCTGCTGCTGCAACTGCTGCACTTGCTGCTGCTGGCGGCGCGCGGCCTTCTCGGCGGCACGGTCCTGCTGCGCGGCGGCCGGGTGCAGGGCCGCGGCCAGCAGCAGCGCGCAAAAGAGCGCCAGGGCGGCGGCGTGGCGAGGACGGAATCGCTGGTTGACGGAAGGGCTCATGGCATGCGGCTTTAAAAGCTCATCAGCAGGTCGAGGTGCAGCGTGTCCACCGACAGCGGTGCACCGGTGGCCGAGTCGCCGCTCAGCCAGCGCAAGGTCAGCGCGGTCTGGCGGCCCAGGCCCAGGCTGCCACCCAGCGAGTAGCCCTTGACG
>JANOAM010000385.1:0-4186 GCA_031411215.1 Betaproteobacteria bacterium | reverse complement strand
CGGCTATGCGCTGATGATGGCCGTGGCGCCGCTGTTCTGGACCAGCAGCCTGTCGCTGACCATGCTGTCGCAGATGGGCGTGGCCATCATCGCCTGCCTGGCCTTCAACATGCTGCTGGGGCAGGGCGGCATGCTCAGCTTTGGCCACGCCGTGTACTCGGGGTTGGGCTCCTTCTTTGCGATGCACGCGCTCAACATGGCCAGCAAGGGCACCATCGTGTTGCCGGTGAGCCTGGTGCCGCTGGTGGCCGGTGTCTTCGGCGCTGTGTTTGCCGTGCTGCTGGGGTATGTCACCACCAAGAAAGCCGGCACGCCCTTTGCCATGATCACGCTGGGCGTGGGCGAACTGGTGGCTGCCATGGCGCTGATGTTCCCCGGTTTCTTTGGTGGTGAGGGCGGCATCAGCGGCAACCGCGTGCAGGGCCAGCCCTTCCTGGGCATCAGCTTCGGGCCGCAGATCCAGCTGTACTACCTGATTGCCATCTACACCTTCGTGGCCACCGTGCTGATGTTCGCCTTCACGCGCACACCGCTGGGACGCATGCTGAATGCGGTGCGCGACAACCCGGAGCGTGTCGAGTTCATTGGCTACAACACGCAGTACGTGCGCTACTTTGCGTTCATTGCCAGCGGCTTCTTCATGGGCATCGCGGGCGGGCTGGGCGCGCTGAACTTCGAGATCGTCACGTCTGAAGTCGTTGGCGCCGCACGGTCCGGCGTGTACCTGCTGTTCACCTTCCTGGGCGGCGCGCTCTTCTTCTTCGGCCCCATCATCGGCGCGGTGCTGATGGTGCTGGCCCTGGTGCTGCTGTCCGAGCTGACCCTGGCCTGGTTGCTGTACCTGGGCCTGGTCTTCATCTTCATGGTGATGTACGCGCCTGGCGGCATCAGCAGCCTGATCATGATGAATCTGCGCGTGGCCTCCTTCGGCAAGCTGCGGCCGTTGCTGGCGTCCTATGTGGCGCTGGCGGGTTCGGCGGCCACGGCGTTGGTAGGCATGGCGGTGATGATCGAGATGGTCTACCACCTGCAGTTGAATGAAGCCCTGGGCCCCACGCTCAAGTTCATGGGCGCTACGCTCAACGCCAAGGGTGTGGACGCCTGGTTCGGGGCATGCTTCGTGCTGGCGGTGGGAGTGGCGATGTTCGAAGTCAGCCGGCGCCAGTTCGTGCGTGAGTGGGGGCACGCGCAGGAAGCCATCGAAAAAGAAATCAAAAGACGGGAGGCGGCGGTATGACTGCTTCCACCAGCGAATTCGCCCTGGAACTGCGCGACGTGCGCAAGAACTTCGGCAAGACCGAAATCATCCGCGGCGCCAACCTGGCCGTGAGGCCGGGTGAACGCATCGCCGTCATCGGCCCCAACGGTGCCGGCAAGAGCACGCTGTTCAACCTGATCAGCGGCCGCTTCGGCAGCAGCAGCGGCGACATCCTGCTGCACGGCCAGAAGTTGGACGGCCTGACGCCCTACGAAATCAACCGCCGTGGCCTGGCGCGCAGTTTCCAGGTCAGCAAACTCTTCACCCGCCTGAGCGTGTTCGAGAACCTGCGTTGCGCCGTGCTGTGGAGCCTGGGCTACAAATACAGCTTCTGGCGCTTTCTGGCCGACGCCAAGGACGCCAACGAACGTGCGGAACAGGTCATGGAGATGATCAAGCTGCACAAGCGGCGCGACGTGCTGGCCATGAACCTCACCTATGCCGAGCAGCGTGCGCTGGAGATCGGCCTGACGATTGCCGGTGGCGCCGAAGTGATCCTGCTCGACGAGCCCACGGCGGGCATGAGCCGCAGCGAAACCGCGCGCTTCGTCAACCTGATTCGCGAGGTGACCGTCGGCAAGACCTTGCTGACGGTGGAGCACGACATGGGTGTGGTATTCGGCCTGGCCGACAAGATTGCCGTGCTGGTCTACGGCGAGGTGATCGCCTTTGACACACCCGAGAAGGTGCGCGCGAACGACCGGGTGAAGGAAGCCTACCTGGGCTCGGTTCTGGCCGATGCACAAGTGGCCGGGGCGGGGCACTAGGATGAAACGCGCTGACCGGACCCGTGTGATTTGCTTGGGGTTGGGGATAGCTGCTTGCGACCCGGTGCGGTCGTTCGCTCTGTGGCGGTCGCGTGCGCTTGGGGTGGCCTGTTGCGCTCATGCCCGGTGCGCAAGCACCGGGCATGAGCGGAGCCCGGTACCCGGCGGCCTTGGCCCGCAACGAAACCAAGAGCGAACGACCGCAACGGACCGCCAGCGGGCGCCCGCTGATCTGACAGCGTTTCTGCGTCGTGGGACGCGCGAAACGCGGTGGAGCATCTGACATGCTGACGATCAACGACCTCCACGCCTACTACGGCAAGAGCCACGTGCTGCACGGGGTGCAATTCGACGTGCGCGCGGGCGAGATCGTGGCCTTGCTGGGCCGCAACGGTTCCGGCCGCAGCACCACGGTGAAGGCCATCATGGGCCTGGTGGACTGCACGGGCAGCGTGCAGTTCAAGGACGCGCCCATCCAGGGCAAGAAGGCCTTCGAGATCGCGCACGCCGGCATCGGCTACGTGCCCGAGAACCGCGACATCTTCCCCACGCTCACCGTGCACCAGAACCTGCTGCTGGGCCAGAAGGGCCGCAGCAATGGCTCGCGTTGGGGCTTCGAGGACATGTACGGCATGTTCCCGCGCCTGAGGGAACGGCAGCACACCGAAGCCGGCGTGCTGTCCGGCGGCGAGCAGCAGATGCTGACCCTGTGCCGCACGCTGATGGGCGACCCGGAACTCATCATGATCGACGAGCCCACCGAAGGCCTGGCGCCGAAGATCGTGGAACTGGTGGGCGAGTATTTGCGTGAACTGAAGCGGCGTGGCATCAGCGTGCTGCTCGTGGAGCAGAAGCTGACCATCGCGCTGGAAGTGGCCGACCGCTGCCTGGTCATGGGCCATGGGCAGATCGTTTTTGAAGGCACGCCTGCCGACCTGCGCGCCAACGCCGACATCCGCAAGGAGTGGCTGGAGGTTTAGGCTTCGTCTGTCGTTTCGCGCGGCCGGCCCTTGTCACGCCAGAGACACGCGCCGGCCTTTTTTGAACCCTAGAATCGAACGATCGTTCTATTTTTTGCCGACCGCAAGGAGACGCCATGGGCGCCAGCTACGAAGTACGCGGCAACGTTGCCGTCATCACCCTGAACAACCCGCCGGTCAACGGCCTGGGCTACGACACGCGCGTGGGCATTGCCCAGGGCGTGAACCAGGCGGTGGCGGATGCGGCGGTGGTGGCCATCGTCATCACCGGCGCCGGCAAGGTCTTCTCCGGCGGCGCCGATATCAAGGAATTCGGTTCGCCAAAATCCACGGGCGAGCCCAACCTGCTGAGCCTGATCAAGCAGCTGGACGACTGCCCCAAGGTGGTGGTGGCCGCTATCAACGGCACCTGCATGGGCGGCGGGTTGGAGCTGAGCCTGGGCGCGCACTACCGCCTGGCCGCGCCGGGTGTGGACGTGGCGCTGCCGGAAGTGAAGATAGGCCTGATCCCCGGTGCCGGTGGCACGCAGCGCCTGCCGCGTGTGCTGGGCGTGGAAACCGCGCTGAACATCATCGTCAGCGGCGACCCGGTGAAGAGCGACCTGTTGGCCAGCCTGCCCGGCCAGAAGCTGTTCGACCAGATCGTGCCCGAAGACCTGGTGGGCGCCGCTTGTGCCTTCGCTGCCGTCAAGGCTGCTGAGCACACCTCCAGCGGCACACCGCTGCCGCGTGTGCGCGACATGAAGGTCAAGCACCCCAACGCCGACGCCTACTTCGCCTTTGCCCGCAACATGGTCAAGGGCATGGCGAAGAACTTCCCGGCGCCTGTCAAGTGTGTGGATGCCGTGCAGAACAGCATCAAGCTGGGCTTTGACGCCGGCATGGTGGCCGAGCGCGAGATCTTCACCGCGCTGATGTTCACGCCGGAGTGCAAGGCCCTGCGCCATGCCTTCTTTGGCGAACGTGCCGCCAGCAAGATCCCCGACGTGCCGGAGGACACCCCCAAGCGCGCCATCAACAAGGTGGCGGTGATCGGGGCTGGCACCATGGGTGGTGGCATCAGCATGAACTTCCTGAACGCGGGCATCCCGGTCACCATCCTGGAGATGAAGCAGGACGCGCTGGACCGTGGCCTGGCCACCATCCGCAAGAACTACGAATCCCAGGTCAAGAAGGGCAAG